>JADFYS010000290.1 GCA_015232955.1 Gammaproteobacteria bacterium | reverse complement strand
GATCAAAATCTTGACTATTTTATTACGCTGCCGTAATCGAAGCATAAATGGTGCCGTTTCACTGAGGCGACGATTAAGACCCGAACCGCATCGAGACGACAGTTGGCCGCGGCGATGGCGCGCAGTAGCTCCTGCTGCTGTTGGCGGAAGAAGTCGATCTCCTCTCTACGAATATTGGGGTTGACCCGAGCGAGTGCCTCTAGACGGTCGATCTCGGTCTGCAGCAGCTGCTCTGCCCGCTGTTGTGCCAGTTCGAGCTGTTGCGGCACCTTGGCTGCGGCGATCTCCTCACTGCGCGCTACCAGGGATCGAATCTCCCGCCCGAAACCGGTCAGCACCTTGGCGGCGATCTCCACTTTCACCTTCTGTTGACTGCTGAGGATCAGCTCCGGGGTGAGCCAACTCTGATGGGAACGGCCATGGTTGTCGATAAGGGTGTGGACGGTGGTTGCCGGCAGCAGTCGCCGGCCGAGACCTTTGGTGGCGGCAACTGACTCTATCTTGTGCAGGGTCTCTACCAGAAGGGTTCCGGGACGGAGAGCGGCCTTGTGTGGCGGCAGTTTAAGGGCGGTGAGGGCGCTGTTTCCCATCTCGGTGCTGGTCACCATCTCCATCGCCGCAGTGATAAGGGGGTGTTCCCAGCTGAGAAAAGCGAGATCTTCATAGGTGGTGGCGAGGGCGCGCCGGGTGGTGAAGGTCAACCCCTCTTCATCGAGTCCGGGGAGAGGGGAGCCGCGATTTTCGTGGCTATAACGGATGATGGTGCAGCCGGGGCTATGCTCTTCGCTCTCGATCGCCAGGGCGTCGAAGAGGAGCTCGAGATAGGGGGTAAGTTCATCTCTCTCCTCCTCTTCGCGAATCTCGCAGCGGAGTCTATTCCCGATTTCGGGTCGGCAGGAGTTGATCTCCAGCAGTTGATCCCGCCCCTGCTGCAGCTGCTGTTGAAGCTGCTGGTGGTGGTAGCGGGTGGTCTCTATCAGCGCCCGGAGATCGTGCTCGACCTCCGCCCGGCTTTTTTCAAGCAGGGGTAACAGCTGCGGCGTGAGATGGGTAAATACCCCCTGAATGGCCGGAGAGTGGTGGCTGAAGGCGTCTACTCCGTGGTGGTACCAGCGATAGAGCCACTCCTGTGGTGAGTTGCGGATGAAGGGGAGATGGATCTCCACCCTGTTTTTCTGACCGATTCGGTCGAGACGGCCGATGCGCTGCTCCAGTAGATCGGGATTGAAGGGGAGATCAAATAGCAGCAGGTGGCGTACAAACTGAAAGTTGCGCCCCTCACTGCCAATTTCAGAGCAGATGAGGATCCGGGTGCCATCGACCGTGTCGGCGAAGTAGGCGGCGGCGCGATCCCGCTCGACAATCGACTGCCCCTCATGAAAGAGGGCGGAGCGGATACCGTGCCGCTCGCTGAGGAGCTGGCTCACGGTTTTAGCGGTCTCGGCATGGGCGGTGATCAGAAGGAGCTTCTCCGGTCTGAGTCGCTGCACCGTCTCCACCAGCCACGGTAGACGGGGATCGTGCTCCCACCAATCATTGCCATGGCGCGGAAGAGATTCGGGGGTGAGGCGCTGCTGAAGCGGCGGTTGGCTCTCCTCCTCCGTCGTTTGTCCGTAACCGTCGTCGGCGATGAGAGGGTAGGGGTGGAGTTGGCGCGGCGGAAAGCCCTGGAGGGTGATCCGACGGTTGCGAAAGAGGAGCCTGCCGGTACCGTGACGGTCGAGAAGCTGCTCCAGCAGCCGCTCCCGCGCCTGAAGATCCCCTTGAAGTGTCTGCTCAAGTAGCTGGAGTAACCGTGGTTCCGAATCGAGGTAGCGTCGTATGGTGGCGAGGGTTACGGCGGAGAGAGGAGTCTGCTCCAGGAGCTGCTTTACCGCAGCGGCGATCGGTTGGTAGCCAGCCTCCTCATCGAGAAAGCGCTGGTAGTCGGGAAAGCGGTCGGGATCGAGGAGGCGGAGGCGGGCAAAGTGGCCCTCTTTGCCAAGCTGCTCTGGAGTGGCGGTGAGGAGAAGCACCCCACGGGTCGCCTCCGCCAGCGTCTCTACCGCACGATAGGCGTCACTGGCGCCGCTGGGGGTCCACTCCAGGTGGTGGGCCTCATCGACCACGAGCAGATCCCAACCGGCAGCCGTCGCCTGCTGCCGCTGCCGGGGGTGGTGGAGGAGAAACTCTACGGTGACGATCACCAACTGCTCCTCTTCAAACGGGTTCCCCGGTTCAACTTCCTCCTCTTCGAGAGGATCGGTTTGGAAACGGGATGCGTCAAAGATGGTGAAATGGAGGTTAAAGCGGCGCAACAGCTCCACCAGCCACTGGTGGAGCAGCGGTTCGGGAACGACCACGAGAACCCGCTCTGCCCGCTGGTTGAGGAGTTGGTGGTGGATAATCAGTCCCGCCTCGATGGTCTTGCCGAGACCCACCTCATCCGCAAGAAGGACACGAGGGGCGTAGCGGCGGGCCACTTCGTGGGCGATGTAGAGTTGATGCGGGATGAGATCCATCCTCGCCCCACAGAGGCCGTAGAGCGGAGAGTGTGCCAGCTGTTGAAGCTGATGGTGGGTCTGGAGACGAAGAGTGAAGAGGGCGTTACTGTCAAACTGGGCGTTAAAGAGCCGTTCCAGTGGTCGGTTGAGCTGGATTGATGGCGAGAGTTCGCTCTCACAGAGTGATGTTGTGATCCCGGATCCACGATCGCTGTCGCGAAGGCCGTGATAGGTGAGGATTCCCGCATCCTCGGTGATGGCGGTGATGGTGAGAGACCACCCCTCGTTCGCCTTCACCTGCTCTCCCTCGCTGAAGCGAACCCGGGTGAGCGGTGCATCTTCACTGGCGTAGAGGCGGTTCTCACCACTTCCTGAAAAAAAGAGGCCGACGCGGCGGTTCTCGACAGTGGTGATAGTTCCCAGCCCCAACTCCAGCTCGCTGTTACTGATCCAGCGCTGCCCCGGGATAAATTGTCCTAATTTCACTTTGGCTCCTGTACCAGAACCCACGGTGCGACAACGATGGAGAGGAGCTGAGTGTTGTCATCCCACCAGGTCTTTGCCTGGGTATCGCTGACCGGGGCGATCTGCTGCTCTGTTAGCCAGCGTGAGACTGTCACCATATCGTCGGCAACCATTGCCGCGGCAACCGCAATCAGTTCGAGTTGGGGGACGACTGCGATCACCACCCCTCGGGCAAAGTGGGGTTGCAGTTCGGACCAGGGGAGGGTGCCGATCTCTTGTTGGAGTGGGAGATGGGAGGTGGGAGAGGGGTTCATCGGTGAAGAATACTGGGGTTGATGCGACAACGATCCACGGTGGCTAAAAAAGGGGGTAGAATAGCAGAGAACACTCCACTCTTCCTCCGCTTGTTGGTCTCCATTGTCACGATCACTGTTCCTACTTATCCTTATTTTCGTTGGGGCGCAGCTACCACAGGTTG
>JADFYS010000028.1 GCA_015232955.1 Gammaproteobacteria bacterium | reverse complement strand
GTGGCGATGGCATGGATGCCATCGTCAAGCCCCCATGGATGGTTTACAGCGTCCCGCCAAGCGGATAGCGGAGAATTCAGTCACTCCCGCGAAAGCGGGAGTCCGGTTACGGTGGCTAAGGGAGACACTGGAGGTTGCGCCGTTTAGAGCGCTCCCTTACCCCCCTTCCGCGTCAGTTGATCGAGAGAGACCCGCTGCTCCCCCGGCACAGAGGGCTGACTGCCACCACGGCAGTCACCACCACAGCCGCAGTTACTCCCCGGCTTGACCGTAAAGGTTCGCCAGATGCGAAAGATGATATAGGCGATCACCCCCACCAGCGCCAGCGCCAGCGTTACATGATCCCAAAAGGTGAGCGTTTCGTTCATATTACACCTCCGCCGGTGATTAAGCCGCCAATGAATGAGACCGAAGCGGCGAGAAAGTAGGCCAGTGAAAACGACAGGACAATAGAAAATGCGGTCCAGTTTAACGATTTGGTCTCCCGATAGAGAACACCAATGGTTGCGATACACGGGACATAGATTAAGGTGAAAAACATAAAGGCGATGGCAGTCACCATACTCATCGACGAGGTGATCGACTCCCGTAGACCTCCGCTCTCTTCATCCACCTCCTCACCGTGGGAGTAGAGGACACCGAAGGTGGCGACCACAACCTCTTTCGCCACCAGTCCGGTAATGAGGGCAATGGAGGCGTTGACATCGAAGTTCATCGGCGCAAAGATAGGTTGAATCACCGCCCCGATCTGTCCCAGATACCGCTTCTGCTGCGTCTCCAACTGACGCAGATGCTCGAGTTTGGTGATCGCCTCCTCCTGCTCCGCCTCCGTTGCTTGACTGGTTTGGATCATGGCGATCTCTGTATCAAAGTCACGACTCAGGGGCACCTGCTGCGGAAATGACTGCAGGAACCAGATGATAATCGAACCGGCAACGATCACCCCCCCCACCTTTTTCAGAAACTCTGAGGCGTTATTCCACATATGGCTGGTCATCGAGACCCAGGTCGGATAGCGATAGGGGGCCAGCTCCATAATAAACGGGGAGGTGTTGGCACCTCGAATTACGGTTTTGCTCAGGATAAGTGCGGTCACCAAGGCGATGAGGATACTCACCATATAGACCCCAAAAAGGGCTGTCCCGGCGTGCTCACCAAAAAAGGCGCCGGTAAAGAGGATAAAGACCGGCAGACGGGCGGAGCAGCTGATAAACGGATTGACCAGAATCGCCACCAACCGATCCTTGGGGTTATCGATAGTCCTTGTCGCCATAATCGCCGGTACATTACAACCAAAACCGGTCACCATCGGGATAAACGCCTTACCGTGGAGACCAAAGGTGTGCATGATGCGATCCACCAGCACCGCCCCCCGGGTCATATAACCGGTATCATTAAAGAGGGCGATAAAGAAGAAGAGAATCACAATGTTGGGAAGGAAGATGATCGTCCCCCCCACCCCGGCGATAATCCCGTTAATGAGTAGATCTTTAAACAGACTCGGACTCATGGCGTTATCGAGGGTCGCGGAGAGAAACATCACCCCCGCATCGATCCAGTCCATGGGATAAGCCCCGATAGTGAAGGTGGTCTCGAACATCACCCACATAATAAGAAGAAATATCGGCAGTCCGAGCCAGCGGTGGAGAAGAAGGGCATCGAGAACACGGGTGGTGTCAATACGGTTAATCGCCACATCGACATCGAGGCGGCTCGCCCCCTCTAACAAGCCAAAGACAAAGGCGTAACGACCACTGTCGAGCATCATGTCGGCGGTCTCACCATGCTTCTTCTCCAGCACTTCCCGCTCATGATTGACCGCAACCATCAAAGGTTGATGATCCCGCTCCTGTCGGAGGACGGTCTCATCCCCCTCCAGCAGCTTTATCGCCAGCCAGCGCGACTGTTCGCTGGAGATATCGTGGTGGTGCAACATCTCGATATGCTCTGCGGTACGCTCGATAGACTGTTCGAGATGATCGTCATAGGGGATGACAATCGGATTACGCTGACAGTCACGGCGGGCACAGGCGACAATCTCATTGAGAAGTTCAATCACCCCCTCACCATTTCTGGCGTTGGTGGCGACCACAGGAGCCCCCAGGATCTCTTCAAATTTTTCGACATCGATCTCCACCCCTTTCGCCTTGGCCTCATCTTTCATATTAAAGGCGAAGATTCGCGGCACCCCCATCTCGATGAGCTGTGAGGTGAGCAGCAGATTGCGCTCAAGATTGCCCATATCGAGCACATTCACAATCATGTCGGGCTGCTGATTGTGAATATACTCCCGACTCAATAGCTCCTCATCGGTGCGCGAGCTGAGCGAGTAGATCCCGGGAAGATCGACAAACTCAATCGCCATCCCCTGATACTCAATCTCACGACTCTGAACCGAGACGGTAACCCGGGGATAGTTACCGGTGGACTGCTTCCCTTTTGTCAACTTATTTAAGAGGGTGGTGCGACCGGTGTTGGGGTTGCCGACCAAGGCGACCCGTATCTTCTTTTGCGGTTCCATTACGCTCTGACTACTCCACGATTTTGGCCACTATTGGCTAGTTGAATTCAGACAAAAAAAACCCTCCGGTAGCAGCGACCAACTGCGGCGTACAGGAGGGGAAGAGGGTAACGATTCGATAGGTTGTAGCGTAGCCGCGAACTGGCTACTCAACCATAATTGAAGCGGCCTCTTTCCCGCGCAGACTCACCTGCGAACCACGAATGGTATAGGTACGAGGGCCATTCATAATTGTGCTATGACCGACGGTCACTTTTGCTCCCTGCATAAAGCCTAACGAGGCAAGACGCTGTTTTAACTCCCCCTGACAGGTGACCCCGACAATTTGACCGGTGGTGCCCTGGGTCAGTGAAGATAGTGCTGCGCTCATTCTGATAACTCTCCTCTTGTTTAGATTGTTGGTAGTTGCCAAGGCTCATGAGAACCGTTATCGATAATGCACCTGATGAGAATCGTTGTCAATCAAATGTTGTCGCAAATGAGAGCGTTTTTTGCACGATACGCCACCACAGACAGAGGGAGGAAGATGACGGGAGAGGGAGAGGGAGAGGGAGAGGGAGAGGGAGAGGGAGAGGGAGAGGTAATTTTACCTATAGAAATCATGCGGTAAAGAAGTTACGATATTTTATCTGCAGTCAGGTTCAGGGATTCATCCGGGCGTACGCTACTTGGTCTCCCACTTAAAAAAGGTGGGTTCTACCGGCACCAATACCACCAGATCGTGGCACTTGATACAGCGACCGGCAGGGGGGTGGGGGCGCTCGGATGTGGGGGTGATATTCGGACCCGGTTTAAAGACATACTTACTAAACTGCTCGAGAGCCGCACCATAAGGGGTCTTGTACTGGCTCCCCGCCTTCGCCCCCTCTTTGATCAGATGACAGTTGATACACGGTCCGACAAAAGGGTGTGGCATGGTAGTGCCGAGGGTGATCTCTGGAATGTGGGCGATCACCATCTCTTGATACTCCTGCTCTGGCGTAATCAGTTCTTGCAGCGATTGCGTCAGCTCCGGCTCGGTCGGTTTCGGCAGCCGACCCAAGAGGGCGTTATGGAGGACATGATCCGGCCGCTCCTGATAGACATGAACCCAGAAGATAAGAACAGAGATCGCGGCGACGAGGAGCAAGCCAATCAGCACCCGCTGTCTGACAGGTGAGAGGCGTGGGGTAAAGCGAGGCCCCGGAGCACCATACTGCTGCCACTCAGCCACAACTAGAGTGCGTATCCTGCTGCAGTTCTCTCTTGAGTGCGAACTGTGTTAAGCAAAAGGGGCTCCAGCAACACTACTTGAGTTGATCCGACCAGAGGGCGAGTCCATTATCGGTGCGCAGACGGCAACGGACTCCATTCAGGATCACATTTTTGGCATAGAGGAGATCATTACTGGCGTGGGCCGCTCCTGGCTGTGAGAAGAGAAATGCCTGACCCTCCACATGTTGTCCCACCACCGGCGTACAGCCCTGAAACTGGAGATACCACTGCGGTGAGAGCGAGATCTCCTGCGGCGGTACAGTCATATCGCCCACAAAAACATGGATCTGCCCCCAGCCGTTGGGGTCCCGGTTTAGCACCTTCTGTATCGTCCCCGAATAGGCGTAGACACGGCGCGACTGCAGTGGCTGCATCACCACATTCTGCGCCATAGGCTCTGCAGTCTGCACCCCCCCGACAGGCGCAATCCCGGATTGAGGTAGCGCATTGACCGCCCCACCCCCCTGAGATGCGCGAAAGCTGTACTCTCCGCTCTCAAGGTCGTCCGGAATCAAGGCGGCAAGGGTGAGAACGATAAACCCAAACACCCCAAGCAGCAGAATCATCCCTTCCGGCTCTATCTTGTTCATCTCTAGACCCCGCTGACCACAGGGATGGTATCAATCCCGCTGCGGTTCTGCCGCTTTCCCACCACCTCGACCGGGGTCAACAGCACCCGAATCTCTTTGACATGGCTCAGGTCATAACGCACCTTCTCTTCAATCCACTCGACGATGCGATCCCCCTCTCTCACTGACAAGTGGCGATTGACCTTAACATTGATCTCGATGTGCAACTCCTCGCCGACATTACGACCGCGGAGGTAGGCGATACCCTCAATCCCTTCAATCTCATTGACGATGTCATAGACCGCTTTGAGATCATCGATCTCGATTGAACTGTCCATCAACCCGGTGATGGCGTCGCTGTTCAGTTCGACTCCGATCCGAATTACGAGAAAACCGACGGCGATCGCTGCCAGATTGTCGGCAATGGGAAAGCCGAGTACCGCAATGACAATACCGACCAGTACTGCAACCGAACTCAGGGCATCCGAGCGGTTGTCCCAGGCGTTGGCGAGGATGGCGGGGCTGTTATTCTCTTTACCGACACAGCTCTGGTAGCGGTACATCAGCTCATTGGTGAGGGCGGAGAGACCGGCCCCGAGCACCGCAGCGACATTGGGGGCAGAGATATCCCCATTCACGATAGAGAGCACCGATTCATAGATGAGGTAGAGCGCCCCCATAATCAGGATCAGGCCGACAATGGCGGATGAGATAAACTGGATATTGCCGTAGCCATAGGGGTGTTTGCTGTCGGCCGGCTTTGCCGAAATTTTAAGGCTGAGCATGGTGACCGAACTCGCCACAACATCGGCCCCGGAGTGCATCGAGTCGGCGATGAGCGCGGCACTACCGGTCATGGTTCCCAACAACCCTTTATAGGTCATCTGGGCGATATTGACAAAGAAGGCCCACCAGACGACCTCATCCCGGCAACTGCGACAGTGTTCAAATTTCATGATTTTAGATATTCCATAAGGCTGAGTCCGGTGATCCGGTAGTTGTCATGAATCAGTCTGGCTCCGATTTTGCCATCCCGAATCAGGCAGAGCAACTGTGAACGATCAATCCCGAGAAGGGTGGCCGCTTCATAGCTATTGTAAATCCGATTGGGATTGATTTCGACCAGTTCCCGTCGTTGCATGTTTTTGAAGTTTTTTGCGGCCACCGCGAGATGGAGCAGCGCCGCAATGCGGGTGAAATAGGTCCAGATCATTCGTCCTGCTCTCCAGAATCCGGGTTGGTCTCTACATCAGGCGCCTTGGGGCTGGGGCTGAGTTGACCTAACTCTGGCCGCGCTGAATTAGAGACGGCAGACTCCCGCTTATGGGGGAGGATCGGCCCGGTTTGCGGCAGCACTTTTCCCAGATTTTTATTGTAGTTTCCGGTCAGAGGCAACAGCTCTTCAAAGATATCGGCACTAATACGGGGACGGTAGTGACCCTCTTTTTCCGACTCAAAGTAGTCGAAACGGGCAAATCCGGTCACCTGAGCGAGCATATACCACGGAAAACGGGAGATCTCCTGATTGAAGATACGGATCGTCTCCTGATAGGTCATCCGCCGCTCGGCGATACGATCTTCGATCTCAATCAACGACTCAATCAATTTTAAGTAGGTCTCGGATGACTTGATGTTGGGGTACTGTTCGACAATACCGAGCAACCGCCCCATGGAGGTCTCGAGACTCCCGCTCCCCAGCTGTTCGATAATCTTGCTAACATCACCAAAATCGGGGTTAGGGTTATCGGTCATGGTCCGTTCCAGCTCCCTTTGCATCTCTGGAGGAAGATTGAGCTTTTTGATAATCTCTTTTCTGACATCGGAGACATGGGCAAAGACTTCGTGCTCCAGTGCGGCGTGGTTAAGGGTGAGTTTGAGCAGGTTCTCAAAGAGGTTGATCCGTCGCTGATACGCCCCTTCAAGGTGACCTCGCTTGGCGAACACCTCCTCTTGCAGACCGATAAAATAGTTAAACTTAAAGAGCATCGTCGCACTGAAAAAGACGAGGGTGAGGAGACTGATGACGATCACAATCTTCAACCCCGGCATATACGGCACCCGAAAGCGGGGGTTCACCTCGTCGTGATAGAGCTCTCGTAAGCGGTCCTGACTGCGACGCAGACGATCACTGGCCGGTGCGTGGGGATCATACGACACGGTTTAAGCTATCTCCTGCCTGGGGCTTTCCAAAACTACGGTCCGGCAAAACGGGAACCACCAATACCGGGCTGAAGGGGGAGCTGCAGCATATCGCCTGCCCCTCCGACAGCAGCTGGAGATGCAAGAGTGAGCTTCACCTGACGCTGAAACACCGCAGAGATCACCTCTGCCGGGATGACATACCCCTGCACCTGACCAAGACTGTCACTGAGAGCGAGGTTGATCCCCACCAGTTCGGCGTTGTCATTGACCAGCGGTCCCCCGCTCTGCTCCCACTGCTGCACGGCGTCACTGCGCCAGAGCTGATGAAGATTATGGTGGCCGATGGTGAGACTCAACCCCTGACGGCGAATGGTGCCACTACTGCCGATCACTTCGCTTGCGGTGTTCAGCCCCAGGGCGTGGACCGCAGCAGGGGCGCCACTGGCCAGTTTGAGGTAGAGGAAACGGTCGTTCTGGGTCGGACTTCCTCTGTTAAGTTTGATTAAGGCGAGATCGTGGCTCGGATCACGACGCACCACCTCCCCCTGATAGCGCTGAATCCCCTCTGCGGTCTTGATGTCGACAATCACCGCCCGTCGCCCCTGCAGGCTGTGGTCGGTGGTGATGAGGTAGCCAGAGGGGTGGATCACCACCCCGGAGGCGAGGACCTTGGGGAGTTCACCCTTCGCCGGCAGGTTGAGACTGTGGATATGGGCGATGGCCGGCCCCACCTGCTGCTGGAGGGAGGGGAGGAGGCTGTCATTGGCAACATTGTGCAGTCCGTTATTGAGGAAGCGCCCTCCTCGCTCCCGCGCATGACCGATAATGGCGTACTCTTCCAGTTCGTAGTCGTCAAACTCAAATCCGATGAGGTAGACCCCCCAGAGGGCGGTGAAGAGGGTGACAAAGGCGAGGAGCAGCGCCATCAGCTTCCACGACTTTTCGCAGAAGATGATCTGGTTGTCGGGTCGTAAGATACTCATCTCGTTTAGGTGACCGCTTCAGGGCCGGGGGGGAGGATCTCCCCTCCATCTTCTTCGCCGTCATGGGGGATAGCGGTGGCGCTAAACTGGACCTGAACGCTTCCGATGTGGGCGATACGCTCCACCAGGCGATCGACGATGCGGTCGCGAATGGCGTCGGCGGCATCGACACTGATCTCGGGCGAGACCTGGATGTGGAGATCGAGCCAGAGCTCCTGTCCCACCATCCGGCTGCGCAGTTCGCCGATATCGAGCACCCCTTCCACTTCGCGGGTGATGCGGTGGACCTTGCGGGTGATCGCTTCGGGGGCGCTACGATCCATCAGCCCTTTATACGACTCCCAGAAGACATCGCCGCCAAGGTACATCAGGTGGGCGATCTCAAACAGGGCGACCATGGTGTCGATCCACGGCATTCCGAGGTAGTGGGCACCGATGATCCCCAGCGCCACCGCAAGAGAGGAGGTGGCGTCGGCGTGGTGGTGCTGACTGAGGGTGCGCACCATCGGGCTGTTGACCTCGATCGAGACACAGCGGCTATAGAAGTACATGTAGACATTGACCGCCACCGAGATGAGGGCGGTCCAGAGGGCGATGAGGTGCGGCGCCTTGTGCTCGCCATCTCCGGTGAGGATCTGAATCGCGTGGACCAGGAGAAAGGCGGTGACGGTGAGAAAGATGACGCTAATGATCATCGACAGGATGAACTCGATCTTGCCGTGACCGTAGGGGTGTTCACGGTCGAGCGGCTGCCGCGACACCTTGAGGCCGACAATCACCAGCAGCGAGCTAATCACATCCTTGGCAGAGTAGAGTGCATCCGCCACCAGCGCCTGGGAGCCGGAGATGACGCCGATAAAGCCCTTCAGGATGAGGAGGATGAGGTTGGTCATGAGTCCGACCCAGCCGACGATCCCGGCACAGCGGACACATTTTGCATATCTCATGGTGTTGAGGTTCCTATGTCTGTTCTATCGACGGGGATGGTAGCTCTCCATCGACCCATGGCGCTGCTGCCGCCCCCGCTTCTTGCTCGCACTGATAATGAAGCTGAGAATGGCCGAGGCGTATCCCAGGACAAAGGCGATACCGATAATGAGGATTAGCGGCAGGTGCATCGGGCGTCCGGTGACGAAGTGGACTGCCGCCCGCTCCATATTCTGCGAGGCAAATATCAGAAAGAGGATGATCACTATCAGTGAAAACACGGCCTTTAGCACTACTCATCCTCCTTCCTCGGTTGTGGTTGCATCTGAGCTGTGGATTATTGCGCGTTTTAACAGAAGTCGCAACCGCAGAGCGCATATACCCAAGAACCCTAGAAACGCTGGTTCAAAAAAAGCCGATAAGCGCAACGCTCGAGCGTGATGAACCCTGAAATCCACTGTTTCCAGGTATCTTGGGTATAGGGTCAGTGATGGTTAATTCACCGAATTAAAAAAGGGGCGGCAAATTGCCGCCCCTTTTCCGAAGCTTCCTGAGATTAGAGGTTATTCAGTTTCCGCCTTGCGTCCTCTGAAGTAACCATAGGCTGCGGTGGCACCGACTCCAGCGAGGATAATCGGTCCCCAGACCCCAAGACCTAGACCCAGTCCGAGGCTCATTCCCGTACCTTTCCAGATGGTTCCGCCTTTTACTGCAGCACCCGCAGTGGTCGCCTTGGTGGTCGCTGCCATCGCGGTACCTGCCTTGGCGGCAGCTGTCCCAGTCTGAGCCGCAGTGCCGGCAGCCGCAGGTGCTGCCGCAGCTGCAGTGGTAGCTGCACCTGCAGGAGCGACAACATTGGTCATCGCCACCGTCTGCATCGAAGCCCCACCGGCACCCGCCATCGCACATTTCGGTGCAGCTACCGCTACAGTTTTTGCTGCAGCTGCGCATTTTGGCGCCGCCATTGCCGCCCCACCTTTAGCGGCCGCACCTTTGGCAGCCATACTCTTTGCCGCCAGTCCGGCTGTGCCGCCTTTGGCCGCTGCGGATGCTGCAACCGGCTTCAGGGCGATAAAGTGTCCGGTATTGCCGGCAACCATCGGTGGTGCACCCACAGTCACGGTCTTTCCTATCATTCCCGTGGCCTGAGCCGTATTGGCCATCTTCAGGGCGACCATATCACCGCCATTCTGAGGCTGGAGAAAGAGCCATTTACCTCCGGCAGTCTCCCCCATCACCATCGGATGGGCTACGGTAAAGGTTTTACCGGTCAGCGTTGCCGCTTCCATCCCTTGACGCGCACCTTCAAGCTGAAGCACCGTCGCTGAAGATGCTGCAGCCGCCTGGCCACTGGCACCCGCAGCCCCTGCAGGGGCAAGTACCAACCACTTACCGCCACCGGCTGCCATCATCGGAGTCTTACCGATGGTGACGCTCTTGCCTACCATTGCGCCGAGGTCAGCCACCTGCCGCGCACCACCCAGTTTTACCGCAATAGGGGCGCCGCCGCCAGCCGGAGTCAAAGTAACCATATTACTCAGACCGGCACCAGCAGTTTTCACATGCCCTACGGTGAATGTTTTTCCCCCCAGCGCCATGATCTGCGAGGCATTTCTTGTCCCTTCGACTTTCGCCAGTACTATTCCTGATGCCATCCTTCAAAACCCCTAAGTCATAAATTTAAATGGTTAAATATCACACAGGGTGATGCCCTGCAAAGAAAATTTTAAGGTGATATGCTCGGCATACTAGCAGGAGAGCCATTTGCTGTACAGAATTTTTTGGGGAAAATTCACGGTTCCGGTTCCGGTTCCGGTTCCGGAATACCCTATATTCTGCTTCCCGATTTTGGCACGGGAAGAGGCAAAAAAGGGAACAATCACTTTCACCCGCTGCTGACATATGGTATAAAATGGCTCGAGTCACACCAGATAGCACGGTTACTGGGCGTAAACTGCTCAGAAGGGGGATCCAGTAAGGAGTGGCCTCCCTTCATTGTAAAATTACCTTAATTTCAATACTACAACATAATACCAGCACTTCTCCGGAGAGATTACCCATGAATCTAGTTTCTTATCTAGCACAGAGCACCAGCGGTATTGGCGTCTTTGGCGCAATTGTTGGCGGCTCTGGTGCCGCTGCCAAAAACTACCGCGATCTTAATGATGGACTCATTTCGACCTCCGACGCAGTCTACGATACCAGCAAAGAGGCGGCAGGCGCCGGGGTTGCTACCGCGATTAGCGCCTTGGCAGTGGGTGCTGTTGGAGGTGGCCTTGCGCTGTCGATCGGTACCGCTTTCACCGCCGCAGCTGCTGCCAAGTATGCGTGGGATCGGGCGATGATTGAGGTCGATAAAAAGGTCAACAAACCAGATGATCTCGAGCGGGCAGTGAGTGCCGGTGCCCAGTTTGCCCAACCCGCTGTTGTCGCAACTCCAGCACCTGCACAACCTGCAGCGGCACAACCTGCACCAGCGCCAGCTGCGCCGCCACCCGCAGCGCCTGCGCCGGTTGCCGCAGCGGCGGTTGAGCCTGTAGCGCCGGCTACCCCTCAGGTCCCCCCTGCTGCACCTGCACCTGCCGCAGGATAACGGTTCCAACACCCGACAGGCCCGCTGTTGTCAGAGTTCGACATCTCCCCCACAGGGGAGGTGCTCCCAATTCATGACGCAGCAACTCCGCCACTCTCCGGTGCTCTGTGACTGTGATTGTGGTTTTAACCGCCCCACCTCTATCCCGAGTCGAAATGCCAAGGAGTTCATCCCATTGAATCATCTCTCCGCGATTACGACCACACGACGCTGAACACCTTCTAATTCCACTCGGTTCTGCCACTACAGATGCATCAGCTTCCCAATAACCCCAACCAGATCGTCTTCTGTGAAAAGCCGTGGCGTCTGCCTGCCCTCTTTCTCGGTGCGGCTACCCTCTTCACCTTTATCTGGGGATTTTACATCCTCACCCACTTTCTCAACGCCTATGACCTCGAAGACTACTCGATTAGCGCCGTAGATGGTGGTATGGCCGGGATGGCCGGGATGACCCCCATCGCCAGCGGCCAGGATCTGACGCGGCTGGTCGCCCCATCTGTCGTCACCATCTCCCCCAAGCCCGAAGTTGTCGGCAGCGCGGTCCCCTTTGTCTCCTCCGGGACGCTGGTCTCAAGCTCTGGTCATATCTTTACCACTCTCCATAGCATTAAAGGGCTGGACGAGATCAATGTGATCGTCGAGACCGCTACCGCCCGCCGCAGTTACAAGGCCGAGGTGGTAAAGACCCATGCCGCCCACGATCTGGTGCTACTCAAACTGATCACCAACGACCGGTTCCTCTATCTGACCCTGGCAGATACACGCAACCTTCCGACCCCCACCGAAGCCGTCGCTTTTGGACGAGAAGGGGGGGCGATCCTGGTTCGTCCCGGTACAGTCGCCCTGCGCGGTCAGAATCTCACCGTTGGCAGTACCACCATGACCCATCTTTTAAAGGTGGATGCCAAAGTGGCGTGGACTCAGAACGGTGGCCCACTCATTAACAACGCAGCGGAGCTGCTTGGACTCAATATCGTGGTCGATAACGGCGGCAATCTCTTCGCTTATGCTGTTCCCGCCCATGTGCTGATGGCCCATTTTCAGGATGTAGTGAATCTGAAACCGGCGAATAAGGGGCGTCCTGCTACCGCATCGATAGAACCACTATCTTCAACCAATGATCTAAGCGGCAAAGCCACCGGTATTGCCGTTGCGTGGTGGAATCGAGCGCGCGATATGCACAGTCAGGGATCGACCATCAACACAACTCCCCCCGACCAGACCAAAGTGATGCAGCAGCATCGTGATGCACAGCGGGCGGCCTCGGGTCTCACCCCACCCATGACCGGTTTTAACGGTCTCGCTATCCCAGTCGTTGCCAACACCCCAACCTCCACCCCTGCAGCCAGCGCCGCTGGAGTCAACCACAAAGGGAGTGCCGGGGACAAGGTTTCGCTGCTCGATCTTGAGCATGAGAGCGGCTTCCTCATCGGCACCTATAAACTGGATGCGATGCTCGGCCTCACCCTGCTCGCGCTGATGGGCGGTTTTGTCGGAGCGCTGATGCCGATGGGGGGGAGCATCCTCATTGTCACCGGGATGATGCTCTTTTTCAGTTACGGCCTCCACCTCATTCGCCCGGCAATCTATGTCGCTAACCTCTTCACCTATGGGGTCTCTGCAGCGCGAATGCTCTCTCAGGGTTTGGTGATGCGCCATACCCTGCTCCCACTTCTACCGTGGGTGATTGGCGGGGTACTCATCGGTTACTTTGTCGGTCACAATCTACCGGACCACTTTGTCGGCTACCTGCTCGGGATCTTCGCCCTGGCGATGGGGGGGGCGGCCCTCTATGAACTCTACGGACCTCTCCCCAGGAACACCCCCGATATTATCACCCCGGCCAACTCGGAACGGACCCAGGCGATGAACGCCTTTATCGATAACCTCGATCTCGACAACGCTCGCCGTGAGACCGCCTTCGATAAGCTGATTATGGGGACTCCACTCGGTCTCCTGACCGGAACCCTTGGGGTGA
>JADFYS010000289.1 GCA_015232955.1 Gammaproteobacteria bacterium | reverse complement strand
TGGCTCATCGCCTGTTCAACCACCCAGACACCGATGCTGGAGAGGATGGCATTGCCACGCAGCGGGGGGAGAAACGAGCCGGGGTAGAGCAGCCCCTGTTGCGGATGGTGCCAGCGCAGTAGCGCCTCAAAGCCGACAATCTCTCCGCTTCGAAGATTCACCTGTGGCTGATAGTAGAGTTCAAATTCGCCGTTGCTCAGGGCAAAGGCGATCTGCTCCAGACTCTTGTTGTGACCCCGCTTCTCATACTCATCCTCGGGGTTGAAGAAGTGGTAACGATTTTTTTTCTTCTTCTTCGCCTGATACATCGCCTGATCCGCCTGTCGTAGCAGCTGATCCGCATCCACCTCCTCCGGTTGCGGATAGAAGGTTACGCCGATACTGGCCGAGACCCGTAGTGCGTGTTGTTCGATCAATATCGGCTCGGCTGCGGCCTGAAGCAGCCGCTCCAGGAGGGGAAGGCACTCTTCACTACTCTCCAGACTGCCCAGCACCGCGACAAACTCATCACCACCGAGTCGGGCAAGGGTGTCGCTTTCACGAATAGAGAGCTGCATCCGTCCGGTAACCGTCACCAAAAGGCGATCCCCCACATCGTGACCATAGGTATCGTTTACCGCCTTAAAGCCATCAAGATCGAGATAGATCACCGCCAACAAGGTTCCGACACGCCGACTCTGTTTGATCTCCTGTTGCAGACGGTCGCCAAGCAGTACCCGATTGGGAAGTTCGGTCAGGGCATCATAATGGGCAATATGCTGCAGCTGCTGCTCATGCGCCTTCTGGGTACTGATATCAGAGAAGAGGGCGACATAGTGCTCGACATTTCCCCCCTCATCCACTATGGCATTAATGGTCAGCAGCTCGGGGACAATCTCACCATTTTTGCGTCGATTCCAGATCTCGCCACTCCAGTACCCCTCACAGGCGAGCTGCTGCCACATTTTATGGTAGAACGCCTTGTCGTGCTGTCCCGACTGAAGGATGCGCGGGTTCTGTCCCAGTACCTCCTCACGGCTATATCCAGTGATATTACAAAAACCGTCGTTAATTTTAAGGATGGTACCGTCTGAATCGGTGATGGTAATCCCCTCCCGCGCATGACGAAAGACGCTGGCATCAAGCCGCATCTGCTCTTCGGCATGTCGCCGCTGCTCCACCTCCTCTTCAAGCTGCCGGTTCATCGCCAGAAGCTCGCTATGGCTGTCGTTCAGGTCAGAGAGCATTTTGTTAAAACAGTGGGTCAGTTGCGACAGCTCATCCTGCGCCAGCACCTGCAGTTGAAAGCTGTAGTCTCCAGAGGAGATACGAACCGCACCCGCAATCAGCTGTTTGACCTGTCGTAGCACCACACGCTGAAAGATGGCGGAGAGAACAAAGACCAGAAAGAGGATGATGGCACCGTAGATGAGCAGCGCCTGCTGTAGAATCGCGGCGATCTCAGCCCGAACCCGAGAGTCATCGATGGCGACCTCAACCGTTCCCAGCGACTCTCCGTCAATGACCACCGGCACCGAGAACCGCCACAGTTCGGGATGACTCCCCTCTGTCGAGAGGATGGAGAGTAGATCCTGCCGCGCCCACCCCTGGGGCAGCACCGTTGTGATCAGTTTGCCCCTGGAGTTGAGGATGGCGGCAAAACGGATCTCGGGATCCCCATTCATCTCACTGACAAAACGGTCAAGGGTGGTGATATCAAAGGTGTAGATCGCCTCGGCACTAATAAAGGCGGTAAAACGGGCCAGCGCCTCTACCCGTGCCTGGAGGCTGGCAAGAAGCAGCCGCTCCTCCTGCTTTGAGTTATAGTGGGCCGAAAGCCCCAGAGTCAGTGCCAGCAGCAGTGCCGAGGTGACGATGAATTTGGTACGAAGTCCCACACGATTGCCGCGCGTCTCCATCCGACGGCTGCCTATTTACTGGAAATTCCCGCCACCCGGGCGATCTCGGCATGAGGGGCGTAGTCCTCATCGCTCACCGGATTAAAGCCACTAAGTCGGGCCGCCTGCAGCACCTGCGCTCCCGCTTCGGTCGTGGCCATGGTCAACAGCAACTGCCGTAACCGCTCCTTTAACCGTGAATCCATCTCCGCTTTTACCGCCCACGGCAGGTGCGCCAGCTCTTCACTCACCGCCAGCAGTTGTAGTTCGGAGACATCAATCTTATTCGTAACCATCGGCAGGCGCAGCACGATATCCCCTGCGCCACCGGCATCCACCTGCCCGAGGTAGGTGGCAAGAACGGTGTTGGGGGGACTGGTAGAGAAGTGTTCACGGTATGCCCCCGCCTCCAGCCCCCCTTGTCGCAGAAGGTAGGTGGGGACAATATAGCTCATCATCGCCAGCTTGCCTCCACCAAAGAGGATATCGCGATCCCGAAGCTGTTCGACACCGGTAAAGCCGCTATCCTTGCGGACATAGATCGCCCCGCGAATCGTCTTCTCACCAAACTCTTCGTTCTGAACCAATACATCGTAGGCGAAGGCGTTGTGGGCCATTATGTAGTGATACTGGTTGAGGTGGACGAGGTCGTAACGCCGTTCCCCCATCAATTTCCAGAACGACTTGAAATCGGCACTGGTCTCAAGCTCCACCTTCTCTCCTAGCTGCTCTTCGATATAGCGGCTCAGGGGGCGAAACAGCTTCATGGTTAACACCGAATTACGCCGGGGAAAGATACCGATCCTTAATGGCTCCGACACCGGCTCCGACCCAACCGTTGCCTCTTCCGCTGCCGCCACCAGCGAAGAGCCGATGAGCAAAAGGCAAAAGGATAACGCCACAAGCCACTGCAAGTTGGGGCGGACACGATACATGGTTAAATCTCCTCTATTAACGAAACCGACACCATATTTCATCAATTTCGCGTCTATCCTTATGATTTTATTTTAAATTAAATATCTATTCGCCCCGAGCTGGCAGCGCAACGGCAACACCAACCCAGAAGAAAACCCTACGATTCACCAAAGGTTATCAGGGTCCAGAAGGAGATCCAAGCAATTTTGTCCTATTATCTGTCCCAAACAGAACGCCCAAACGGAATCTCGAAATCTGCGCTAACGCCGTCAATTTCACGCCTGGCTGCTATGAGCGATACGCTTGACGAGTAGAACAGCCCCGAAGATGAGGAAGCATGGCGTGACCCTATACCCAAGAGAGTTAGAAACACTAGATTCCAGGGAGTCGAGAAGTGTGGCTATTCAAGCCAGGAAGCCACATGAATAGTCAATCTATTCCAAGGCTTCATAACGCTCGAGCGTCACGCTTAGCGGCTTTCTGGAACCAGCGTTTTCAGGGTTTCTGGGTATAGGGGGGGCTGAACTCTTACTCAGCGAAGTATTCATCGCGAACTGCTGCTTTCCGCGCCATTATTCAATAATTGCTTGCTTTTTTTGGTTGAAATCCCTATCCTTTTAAATGTTTATGAGAGAGTT
>JADFYS010000288.1 GCA_015232955.1 Gammaproteobacteria bacterium | reverse complement strand
GGATTTTGTAGTACCTATTTTCAGATCACTGGTGGAGATGTCGGTGATGCGGATAATCCTCCCGATACAGGGACAATGACCGTCAATTCAGGGGATGGATCTGCTACCGTAAGTTGGACCATGTAGGTGTCATCTGAAAACGATGAAGAATATCTTCCTCGTCGGCCCGATGGGTTCGGGCAAGAGCACTATCGGTCGCCATCTGTCACGCAGTCTCAAGCTACCATTTAAGGATTGCGATCACGAGCTGGTCAAGCGGACCGGTGCCAGCATCCCCCTTATCTTTGAGATTGAGGGGGAGGAGGGGTTTCGCCGCCGCGAGAGCGCCCTGCTTGATGAGCTGACACAGGAGACGCCTCTGGTACTGGCCACTGGCGGCGGGGCGGTGATCCGTGACGATAACCGTCGCTTCCTCCAGAGCCGGGGATTGGTGATCTACCTCTTCGCCTCGGTGGAGCAGCTCTTTCAGCGCACCCATCGTGACAAGAACCGGCCACTGCTCCAGACCGAGAATCCAAGACAGAAGCTGGAGGAGCTACTGGCGGTAAGGGATCCCCTCTACCGTGCGGTTGCGGATCTGATTATCCATACCGAGGATCGCTCTATCCGCAGTGTAACCAAGGAGATCCTCTCCCGTCTCGACAAGGAGTGTGACTATCCTATCCCCTAAACCGTACCGGCTCACCGTTGACCTTGGTGAGCGCAGTTATCCCATCATTATCGGCAGTGAGCTATTGGCTCAGGGTGAGGCGTTGCGAACAGCCATCGCCGGTCGTCAGGTGCTGGTGGTGACCAATACCACCGTCGCCCCGCTCTACCTCCACAGACTGCTGCAGCAGCTACAGGGCTACACCGTGGCGACGGTAACCCTTGCCGATGGTGAGCAGTACAAGGAGTGGCAGAGCCTTAACACCATCTTCGACGCCCTGCTTGAACACCACTTTAACCGTGACTGCACCCTTATCGCCCTCGGTGGCGGGGTGGTGGGGGATATGACCGGCTTTGCCGCTGCCAGCTATCAACGCGGGGTCCCCTTTATCCAGATCCCCACCACCCTTCTCGCCCAGGTCGACTCCTCTGTCGGTGGCAAGACCGGGATTAACCATCCCCTTGGCAAGAACATGATCGGCGCCTTTCATCAGCCGCGGCTGGTGGTGGCCGACACCGCGACCCTCAACACCCTTGATGACCGCCAGCTCGCCGCAGGTCTCGCCGAGGTGGTGAAGTATGGTCTTATCAATGACCCGGACTTTTTTCTCTGGCTCGAACAGAACATCGAGCCGCTTCTGAGCCGTTCCCCGGACCACCTCGCCTACGCCATTGAACGCAGTTGCCGTGATAAGGCGGCAATCGTCGCTGCCGACGAGCGCGAGGGGGGGCAGCGTGCCCTGCTCAATCTCGGCCACACCTTTGGCCACGCCATCGAGACCGGAATGGGCTACGGTAGCTGGCTGCATGGTGAGGCGGTGGCCACCGGCATGGTGCTCGCCGGTCGCTACTCGCACCATCTGGGCAAGATGGCACACTCTGATCTCCAGCGTCTGGAGGCCTTGACCGCCCGCGCCGGTCTGCCACTTGAACCCCCTGCTACACTCTCTGCCGAACGCTTTATGGCGCTAATGGCGGTGGACAAGAAGGTGGAGCAGGGGCGGATTCGTCTGGTGCTGCTGCGCGGAATCGGCGACGCCTATATCGATGGTGCAGTGGATGAGGGCGCTCTTGCGGCGTGGTTACAGGAGACGCTCCCCTCGCCAGCGTAACCGTTTACCGCTTTTTGTTTGATACGCAACGGTTTTGCCATCATAATCTGCAGATGGTCTCACTCGCCCCTTATGCCACCACTGAAATCCTCTCCCGGGGTCGCCGTTTTGAGGAGCCGCCTCCCCGCTACCGGGGGGAGTTTCAGCGCGATCGCGATCGCATTGTCCACTGTGGCGCCTTTCGCCGCCTCGAGTACAAGACCCAGGTCTTCGTCAACCACGAGGGGGATATGTTCCGCACCCGCCTCACCCACTCGATCGAGGTGGCGCAGATCGGCCGTTCCATCGCCCGTGCCCTCCATCTGAATGAAGATCTCACCGAGGCGATCGCCCTTGCCCATGATCTCGGCCACCCCCCCTTTGGCCACGCCGGGCAGGAGGCGCTCAACCGCTGTATGGCGGAGGAGGGGGGGTTTGAGCACAATCTGCAGTCGCTACGGGTGGTCGATTTTCTTGAGGAACGATACGCCAGCTTTAATGGCCTGAACCTCACCTTTGAGGCGCGGGAGGGGATCCTCAAACACTGCTCCCTCGCCAAGGCGTATCAGCTGGGGGAGGTGGGACGGCGCTTTATCGAGGGGAGTCAGCCGTCGCTTGAGGCGCAAGTGGCCGATTTTGCCGATGCCATCGCCTATAACAACCACGATGTCGATGACGGTCTTCGTTGCGGCATTCTCACCATCGAGCAGCTGGAAGAGGAGCCGCTGTTTCGGCGGCAGTATGCAGAGGTGCGCCACGCCCACCCCAAACTACGGGGGCGGCGGCTGATCCACGAGATCATCCGACGGATGATCAACGCCCAGGTGATTGACCTGCTTCAACAGAGTCAACGGCTGCTGCAGCAGGCCAACCTTCGTCACAGTGAGGCGGTACGAAGTGCAGGTCGTCCCCTTATCGCCTTTAGCGAAGAGATGGTACCACTCCACCAGAGCTTGAAACAGTTTCTGCGACGGGAACTCTACAACCACTACCGGGTACACCGGATGACCACCAAGGCGCAGCAGACGGTGACCGCCCTCTTTACCGCCTTTAATGAGGATAACGGCCTTCTCCCCCCCGAGGCGCAGCAGCGGGTGGCGGCCTCGCGTCAGGGAGAGGTAGAGGAGACCACAGCACGGGTCATCGCCGACTATATCGCCGGGATGACCGATCGCTACGCCATTACCGAACATAAACGGCTGTTTCACCCCGATGAGATCACCTGATGCGGATCTATCTCCAGACCCCGCTGCTGCGTGAAGGTCAGCCCCGTTTCTACCACCTGCGGCTTCAGCCCGACCTGCTTGGGGGGTGGAACCTGCTTCGAATCTCGGGGGTGGAGGGGTGTCGCGGCAGTGTGCAGAGCCACCACTTTCCTCAGAGAGAGGATGCGGAGCTAAAGATGATGGAGTACCGTGATCGCCAGTTGGCGAAGGGGTATCGGGTGATGTTTATCGAGGGGGAAGGGTTGGTAGAGCGTGAAGTTTGATCTTGAACTACAGCAGGAGCTGCACCCGCCTCCCTCTTTGCCACCGGACTATTTCCCGGCCCCGAGTCTGGAGCAGCAGCTGGAGCTGCTGCTCCATCTCTCATCCTTTGGTCACGATCTGCTTCTGCTCTGTGCCGCCGAGGGGGCGGGTAAGTCAACCCTGTTGCAGCAGCTTCAGATCCGCTTTTCGCAGCGGGGGCGCTGCTGTCT
>JADFYS010000287.1 GCA_015232955.1 Gammaproteobacteria bacterium | reverse complement strand
TCGGACTCTGCGATCTGCCGCTCGGCCTCTTTGCGGCTGGAGATGTCGCGCGTGGCGCCGACGAACAGGTGCAGGTCGCCGGTCTTCACCTCACCAACGGATAACTCCATGGGAAACTCGTGGCCGTCCCGGTGGCGCCCGGTCAGTTCCCGGTGACCTTTGCCGATGATTTGGGGCTCACGGGTCTGCATATAGCGGAGAAGATATTGATCGTGGTCGGCAGCGATGGCCGGCGGTATCAGCATATTGACCTTCTGACCAATCATCTCCGCGGCCTGGTAACCGAAGATGGCCTCGGCCTCGCGGTTGACCGACTCGATGTACCCATCGGGCGTGATGGTGACAATACCGTCTGCCACATTTTCCATCACACCGCGAATACGGCCCTCACTTTCAACCAGTTCCTGGGTCCTCTCCTCCACCCTGATCTCAAGAGATTCCAGAACCTCTCGCAACTCTGCTGTTTTTTGGGCTACCGCCCGCTGTAATTGGCGGTTCCAATAAATGATCACCAGTACTAGCAGAACAACAACAGCGGCGATTTGGTAAAAACGGGTATAGTCGACCGACTGTTCGATCTCGAAGTTGACCCACTCATCGTAAATCTGTTTTTTTCTTTTGGTGCTGATGTTGTCAACCACTTTGTTGATGATCGCAACCAGTATCGGATCCCTTTTTTGCACCAATACACTGTGTTCAAACATAAAGTCTGCCAAACCGATAATTTTCAGGTTTCTGAGATAGAGCGACTCGATATTGTAGATGGCAACCACCTTGTGACCGATAAAGGCATCTGCCTCTCCCGATGAGACCAGGCTCAGCGCCTGTTTGATGTTCTCCGTATCACGAACCTCTAAACTCGGATAGTTCTCCTTGATGAAGTTATGACTGCTGAGGCCTTTGGGTATCGCCAGTGTCATTCCTTCCAGGTCATCCGGCCCATTGACAAAGCTTGCATCATCCCTGCCGACAATGACCAGAGGGAAGTTGGCATAGGGTCTGGAGGCCAGCCCTATGGCCGCTTCTTTTTCGGCACTGCCGATGCCGGGTATAATATCGATCTGCTCCTCTTGAAACAGTTTCAGTCCATCGGGCCAAGATTCGGCGGGGACAAAATTAAATTTCAGTCCGGTCTGTTCGGCGATGATATCGAGGTAGTCCCCCATGAGGCCCGTCATGCGACCTTCCTCGATGATGGACATCGGCTGCCAGTTCACCTCGCTGTAATTGACAACCGGGTGATTACTAATCCACTCTCGCTCTTGGTCTGTCAACTCTATGGCATTAGCCTCATCTTTATCATCGCCCATCCATTGGCTCTGCAACGCTTCGATTTCTCCGGGGGTCATGGATGCCATTGCCTTGTTAAACAGACTTAGCAGTTCCGGCTGATGGCGGTGGGTCATGAGGTGGAGCTTTCTGCTGGTGTTGGAATCGAACGCCTTGAACCAGCCAGAGAGCTTCAAATCCGCAATGAAATTTTTGCTGAATAGGTAGTTGGTGACCGGACTGCTCTCGATGGTGGCGTCTGCCTCGCCGTTGATTACCGCTTGAAAGGCCGCAAGGGAATCTGTGGTGGTCAGAATCTCGATCTCGGGATGATTGGTGGTCAGATATTCCTCATAGGACCAGCCCTTGGGGACTGCCACCCGCTTGCCGCTCAGGTCAGCAATGCTGTTGATGTCAGTCGCACTCTTTTTGATGATAAAGAAATTTTTGTATTGGTATAGCGGTACTGAGAAGAGCCCCCACGCTTCCCGCTCGGGCGTTTTGTTAATCGACTGCAACATGTCCAACTCGCCCTGCCGGAACATCTTCTGTAGTTCGCTCCAGCTGTCACTGGTGACATATTCCAAGCGGATTCCGATCCGTTCCGCCAACAGGTTCAACAGGTCGATCATGTAGCCTTGAGGGCGTCCTTCTACCGCGAAGTCAAGCGGTGGCCAGTTGGTCTCGTTGCTGACCCGAATCACTGGGTTTGCCTTTAGGAAAGCGCGCTCCGAGTCAGACAGTTCAATCAATAGTTGTGGTGATTTCGTAGCTGCTCCCAACCAGCGCCGTTGCAATGTCAGTTTTTGAGACTCTGTGAGAACCTTCATCGCTTTGCTGAAAAGCGCATGCAGCTCTGGCCAGTCCTTCCTGATGGCGATGGCAATTTTGTCGCCCAGCTCCAAGCCGGGCAGTGAAGGGTTACCCGCTAGCATCAGGTTTGTAAAGGCGTGTTTCTCTATCAGGTAAGCTGCGACAGCACTGTTTTCCAGCAGGGCTTCTGCTTCACCGTACTGCACCTTTCTCAGTCCATCCAGCGGGCTGTCAACCAACACCATGTCGATCTGGGGGTGATGGTTTCGGATCTCTTCCTCGAAATCATAGCCACGAATCACGGCGATCTTTTTGCCGTAGAGATCCCGATAGTCTTTCAGGAAAGGGGTGTCCTTGCGGATGATGATCGATTCGAATGTTTCCAGGAACGGTTCGGTAAAATGGGCATACTTGCGGTGATCGGGCGAGTCCTCGTAGGCAGTGATGAGATCGAGATCCCGGTTCTCGAAGCGTTCGATAAGCTTGTCCCATGAAGCGTCCTGTACAAATTCAAGGCGGATGCCGATGATCTCTGCCAGCAGGCGCATATAGTCCATGCTGTAACCCTTGGTCGTACCGTTCTCGAAGAAGTCGAACGGCGGCCATTCGCTATCGTTGGCGACCCGAATCACGGGATGATCTTTGAGCCAAGCCATCTCTTCGTCTGTTATATCAATTTTATTGGCGGTCGGAATAGAGGTCAGAGAGGAGACAGAAACGGGGATGTAGCGACCAATGATGGTGCGTTTTTCATTATCCGTAATTGAGCCTAAAGCCTTGTCCAGGATGTCGCGCAAAATGGCCCGGTCTTTTGGCACTGCCATATGTAAGTATTGTGGCGTGTCGCCGAAATGGGCAACGGCTTTGACATTGTGCAGCAGGTTTTCATCGATGATGTGCGAAGCAACATATTGGGAACCGATATAGGCATCGACTTGACCAACCGAAACCATTTTCAGCGCTTCCAAGGTGGAACTGACCACAAGAGGACTAATATGTGGATATTCGGATTTTAATACCCCCTCCAGAGCATACCCTTTTTCAACCGCAACGACCTTACCATTAAGATTCGTAGGGGAGGCAATGCCGGGAGTTTTGGCGTTGACAAAAATGGCATTGTACAGCGGCAGAAAAGGACGAGAGTATGCCAGCATCTTCGCTCGATCTTCCGTATAGTAAATCTCCGGTGCAAGATCGATTTGGCCTTTCTCCAGTTTTGCGAGCATATCGTCCCAAGCCCCGAATTGTGGTTCTGTTTTCAGGCCGACCCGACTTGCTGCAAGCTCCAGGATATCGGCTGAAATCCCGGTATGCTCCCCAAGGTTGTTTTGATAATCAATGGGAGGCCAATTGGTTAGAGCAATCG
>JADFYS010000286.1 GCA_015232955.1 Gammaproteobacteria bacterium | reverse complement strand
CATTATTTTGATGGAAATGTGTAGCGGTCAACTGCGGATTTTAGGATAATCTCGCCATGTTTCCTCATCACCCCAAAATTGCCATTCTCGGCCTCGGTTATGTCGGTCTCCCGCTGGCGGTCGCCTTTGGCAGCCGCTTTCAAACCGTTGGCTATGATATCAACCCTACCCGTATTGCGGCACTACAACAAGGGCGAGACGAGAGTTGTGAACTGCTGCCCGAGGAGTTGGCAGCAGCCAGAGAGCTGACATTTACCACTGAAACCGCCCCTTTCGCCGGGTTCGATATCTTTATTATCACCGTTCCGACCCCGGTAAACCACTTTAAACACCCCGATCTCACCCCCCTTCTCTCCGCCACCGCCACGGCTGCCGACTCACTCACCCGCGGGGGGATCGTCATCTATGAATCCACCGTCTACCCCGGTGCCACTGAAGAGGAGTGTGTTCCGCTGTTAGAAAGGCGATCCACTCTTCGCTATAACCGTGACTTTTTTGTCGGCTACAGTCCGGAGCGGGTCAATCCCGGCGATAAGACCCATCGTGTCACCAATATCGTCAAGATCACCTCCGGCTCCACTCCCGAGGTTGCCGACTATGTCGACTGGCTCTACAACACCATTGTCACTGTCGGTACCCACCGCGCCAGTTCGATTCGGGTCGCCGAGGCGGCGAAGGTGATTGAAAACACCCAGCGCGATGTCAATATCGCCCTCATTAATGAGCTGGCGCTGCTCTTTAACCGCCTCGGCATCGACACTCTGGAGGTACTGGAGGCGGCAGGCACCAAATGGAACTTTCTCCCCTTCCGCCCCGGGCTGGTGGGGGGCCACTGCATCGGTGTCGATCCCTACTACCTCACCCACAAGGCGCGAGCGGTCAACTACACCCCGGAGATGATCCTCGCCGGGCGCCGTCTCAATGACGCTATGGGGGGGTATATTGCCGTTGAATTGATTAAGCTACTATCACGGAGAGGGGTGACTATCGCCCACTGTAAAGTTCTGATTCTCGGGATCACCTTTAAAGAGGATTGCACCGATATTCGCAACAGTCGGGTGGTGGATATTGTGCACGAGCTGCAGAGTTTTGCTGCGGATATCAGCGTCTATGACCCCCATGCCGACCGCGATGAGACGCTGCGTGAGTACGACATCACCCTCTGCCAACAGCTACAGCCGAACCACTACCACGCAGTGATTGTCGCCGTCGCCCATCGCCAGTTTGTCGAAATGGGGGTAGAGGCGCTGCGCGGACTGCTCCTTCCCGATGGCATCCTCTACGATCTGAAATCGGTCTTTGCCAAAGATGCGGTCGATGGTCGGCTCTGATTTTCTCACCCTTAACAGCGACACCAGACAGCCATGAGCAGTAGCAGTAGCAGTAGCAGTAACCATGAACAGGCGTACGGCATCAACCTCTGGTCACGGGGGTATTTCACCATCCGTGATGGTGAATTGGTGGTCAACCATCGCAGCAGTCCCGCCCTAAACTCGATTCTGCACCAGATCCAGCAACAGGGGCACCACGGCCCCGCTATTCTCCGCTTCCCCCACATCATCCAGTCCCAGATCGAGCAGCTGCACCGCACCTTTGCCACCGCCATCGAAACCTACCGCTATGAGGGAAAATTTCGTGCGGTCTTCCCGATGAAGGTCAACCAGTTTCCCGAGGTGTTGCGTTCAGTCATCGCCCTCGGCACCCCCTACCGCCACGGTCTGGAGGCGGGATCAAAAGCAGAGCTGATCCTGGCGATGGCGCTCACCCCGTACGGCCACCCGATCAAGGTCAACGGCTTTAAGGATGAGGAGATCATCCGTCTTGGCTTCTTTGCCGCAAAGCAGGGCCACGATATCACCCTCACCATTGAGGGGATCGAGGAGCTGCAGATGATTATCGCCATCTCTGCCACCCTTCCTGCCACCGCCCCCCGCCCCAAGATCGGCATTCGTCTCCGCCTCCACAGCCGCTCGGGCGGCCACTGGATCCGGAGCAGCGGCTTTAACTCCAAATTCGGCCTCACCTCTCCCGAACTGATCGAAGCGATCGAGCTGCTACGAACGAGTGCGCTTCTGCCCAAACTGACCATGCTCCACTTCCATGTCGGTTCACAGCAGAAAGATATCACCCCGTTCAAACGGGCGTTAAAAGAGGCGGCCAATGTCTATGCCGATCTGAAACGGATCGGCGCCACTGCCCTGTCGTCAATTAACATCGGAGGTGGTCTACCGATCGAATATGGGCAGCAATCCAATGAGTTACGATCCAACTACTCGCTGCAGGAGTTTGCCAACGATGTCGTCTTCCTGCTCAAAGAGGTGATGGAGAACAAGGGGGTGGAGACACCCGACATCATCTCTGAGTCGGGTCGGTTTCTCGTCGCCCACCACGCGGTCTGCATCACCCAGGTGCTGGAACTCTTTTCTCAGGAGTTCAATAAACGGATCTTGCGGATGAAGGAGAGCAACCCGCCACTGGTGCAGGAGCTGTACGAGCTGGCGAAGAGCATTAACCGCAGTAACTGTGTCGAGTTCCTTCACGACGCCCTCGACCATCAAGAGTCGCTGATGACCCTGTTCAATCTCGGCTACATCGATCTCCACGACCGCGCCAACGCCGAGATTCTGGTACAGCAGATCATCAAGCAGACTCTTGCCCTTCACGACAACCTCCCCGGCGCCGATCTTGAGTGTATGCAGGAGCAGTTAAAGGAGTACTACCTCCTCAACAGCTCATTCTTTCAGAGCCTGCCCGACAACTGGGGGCTGGATGAACGGTTCCCGGTGATTCCCCTCACCGGTCTCAATATCCGCCCCTCACGCTCTGTCAGCCTCTGGGACATCACCTGTGATAGTGACGGTGAGATCTCTTTTGATCCCAAAGCTCCTCTCTACTTTCCCGCAATTCAACTGGATCAAGGGGCACACCACCTCGCCTTCTGTAATGTCGGTGCCTATCAAGAGACTCTGGGGATGCGTCACAACCTCTTCGCCCACCCCAGCGAATTTACGGTCGAGATCGACGACCACGGCTTCACCATCACCCATAGCGAGGCGACAGAGAGTGTGGCCGCAACCCTATCCAACCTCGGCTATGACCGCACCGCAATCCTTCAGGGGCTAGAGGCAGAGCGCGATCCCGAGGCCCTCCACTGGCTACGGCAACTACTCAATCGTGGCGGCTACCTCCGCCCCCATCCCCAGAGCTAACAGCGTCTCTCGCACCACCACTGCGGCAAAGATCGCACTATTGCCGCTGGAATCGAGCTCTGGTGCCAGTTCGACCACATCGGCACCGACATAGTTCTTCTGTGCCAGTATCTTGTTCAGGGCGATAAAAGAGTGGAAATCCTCTCCTCCCGCCTCTGGGGTGCCGGTACCGGGGAGATAGGCTGGATCGAAATAGTCGAGATCAAGGGTAAGATAGATCGGTCGCTGAGGAGGCTGCT
>JADFYS010000285.1 GCA_015232955.1 Gammaproteobacteria bacterium | reverse complement strand
GCTGGGCCGGGAGTAACCTCACCGACGGCTCCACTTCGACCCGCTGGCTCTCAAGCAGCGGGGTCAATGATCTCAACTACAGCTTTAGCAGTGGTTATATTGATGGCTGTTACGATAGTCTCGATCTGACCAACTACGGTAGCCATAATCGGTCGCTTGCAGATTTTATTCTACTCACCAGTGATAACACCGCCCTTGCCGCTGACAGCGGTGCCTCAGGCTGGACACCTATTACTGCCAACACCGCTTCCGCTACTGCTTTGAATGTACTCAACTGGGGGCAGGGGGGGGCGGCTGGTCTCGGTTTCGAGCGAGCATAATAGCACCAGCTGGGCCGGCAGCAACCTTAATGACGGCGATCCCCGCAGTCGCTGGTTGTCGCGACAGAATCACAACACACTAGAGTACCAGTTTGATCGTGACTGGGACGGGGTTGATGATGATGCGGTCAATATTGAGGCGTTCCAGCTCTATAACTACGGCGCCCATAATCGTGCGGTTGAGAAGTTTCAGATCGCGGTGAGTAGTGATGGCAGCAGTTGGAGCAAGCTGGAGGTGCCGGGAACCGCAGCCGGGGAGAGCGGCTTTAACTTTGCCTTCGCAGATGAGGGGGGGATTCTTGACGCCTACAGCTATCAGCATAACAGCAGTAGTTGGGCGGCGGCGAATCTCCATGATGGTAGCCTCACCAGCTATTGGCTTAGTAACCGGGGCAATAACACCCTCGACTTCTCATTCGATCCCGACGCCTCTGGCAGTAGTGGGCAGGCGGGGGATCAGTTCACCTTGGAGGGGATTCGCCTCTATAACTACGGTGAGCACAACCGCGCTCTGCAGGATTTCCAGCTCGAGGTGAAGAGCGCCACGGCCCCTGACTGGACCAAAGTGGAGAATCCGCTGGCGGTGGCAGATGACTTTAACTTCGCCCTCAGCCATGAGGGAGGGGTTCTCGATAGCTATAGTGATCAGCACAACACCACCAGCTGGGCAGCGGCCAATATTCATGATGGTGACTTCAATACCTACTGGCTTAGCCGTTATGGGAATAGCACCCTTGACTTCTCTTTCGATCCCGACGGTTCAGGAAGTAGTGGTGAAGTTGACGATCAGTTTACCCTCGAAAAAGTCGCCCTCTACAACTACGGCAACCACAACCGGGCGATCCGGGACTTCCAGATCCTGATCAAGACGGCCACCAACAGCAGCTGGAGCCGTCTGGTCAACCCTTTAGCGGTGGCGGACGGTTTTAACTTCGCCCTCTCCCATGAGGGGGGCGTGCTCGACGCCTACAGTTATCAGCACAACAGCAGTAGTTGGGCAGCGGCCAATATCCATGATGGCGATCCCAACAGTTACTGGCTCAGTAATCGTCGCATCAGTAATCTCGATTTTTCCTTTGACCCCGATGGCGATGGCAGTAGTGGCGGCGTCGCGGATCGCTTTACACTTGAAGAGGTGGTGCTCTATAACTATGGTGCCCATAATCGTGCCATTCAGCAGTTCCAGCTTGAGGTCAAAACCGCTTCTGCACCCGTTTGGACCAAGTTGGCCAATAGCAACGCCTCTGCCAACGATTTTAATTATGCCCTCTCCTTTCATGGCGGTGCCCTCGACGCCTACACACACCAGCACAACAGCAGTAACTGGGCGGCAGCGAATCTCCACGACGGTGACAGTCGGACCTATTGGCTCAGCAACCGTAGCAATAACCAGCTCGACTTCTCGTTTGATCCCGACAATAGTGGTGTCACCGCTGAGGTGGGGGATCAGTTCACCCTCGATAAGGTGATCCTGGAGAATTACGGTGCCCATAACCGTTCGATTCGTGAATTCAGGCTGCTGGTCAAGACCGCAACTGAACCACAGTGGACCCCCCTTCCTCTTCCCGGAAGCGGAAGTGGTGATAGCGGTTACAACTTTCTCTTAAGCCACAACGGCGGGATAATCGATAGCTACAGCTATCAGCATAATGGTAATAGCTGGGCGGCGAAGAATATTAATGATGGCGATGAGCGCACCATCTGGTTGAGCCGATACCCCGGGAATAGCCTCGAGTTTAGTTTCGATTATGATGGCGATGGTAGTGACGATGGGGTCAATCTCGACAAGATCGAGTTGCTTAACTACGGCAATCACAACCGCTCAGTTCAGGATTTTGAGCTGGATATCCAGATCGCCAACGGTGGCTGGCAGGGGGTAGAGGCGCCGGGTGGTGGCACCCTCTTTACTGCGGCACGATCCAATGCGTTGCAGTCGTGGAGTGTCGGTCCGTTTAACGATGTCACTCAGGTACGGCTGCGCACCCTCTCCAACTATGGTGACCGTTATACCGGGGTGGCAGAGCTGAAGTTGAGCGGAGATTCCCTCGGGAGCAGTTACAACTTCACCGCCCTGCGTCAGGCCGGACCTCAGGCGTTTGATGTTGAGGATATCCCCGCGGTGACCGCCCTCCGTCTTCAGACCATTAGCAACTATGGAGATAGCTCTACCGGTGCGACTGAGCTGCAGGTGGTGGGGGAAAATTCACGCACCCAGTACACCTTTACCGCTGCAAGATCGGGCACACCAGAGATCTTTGATGTCGCCGATACTCCTGAGGTGACCGCGCTTCGTCTGCAGACCATCAGTAACTATGGCGACGGCTATATCGGAGCCCGTGAACTGCAGGCCATTGGCCGCAACCCTCTTCCTCAGCACACCTTCACTGCGACAAAGAGCAGTGGCGTGCAGGAGTTTGATCTCCCTGATAGCGATGAGATTACCGCCCTTCGCCTGCAGACCATCAATAACTATGGCGACGATTATATCGGGGCGCAGGAGTTTCAGGTGATCGGTAGCAATGACGGTTTGAAGCACCTCTTTACCGCGGCACGAAGTAGTAGCGCCCAGGAGTTTGCTATCGACGATATCGATGCGGTGACCGCAGTGCGTCTGCGGACGATTAACAATTACGGTGATAGCTATACCGGGGCGCGGGAGTTGGAGATCCTCGGCAGAGCGGTGGGTGCGAGCCACACCTTTATCGCCCCGCGTGAGACCGGGCCGCACAGCTACACCCTCGATGCCGAGGATCAGGTGAGCGGAATCACCGCCGCCCGTTTTATCACCATTAACAACTACGGTGACAGCTACATCGGTGCTGCCGAGTTGCAGCTACTGGGGAGTGGGGTTGGTGCCGACTATCTCTTCAGTGCCGAACGCTCTGCAGCGCTGCAGAGCTTTAGTTTTGATCCCACCCAGAGCAAGCTGTTTCGCCTCCACACCCTCAGTAATTACGGCGATACCTATACTGGGGCGGCCGAGATCTCGCTTAACGCCACCACCACCGAAAGTTGTAAATATGCCAAGACCTGTATCGCCCTTCCACTTGTCGCTGCGGCACTGGGGGGGGAGAAGATCGAGATCGATGGGAGTGGGGTCATGGTGAATGGCGAGACTGTCACCGAGGGGGAGT
>JADFYS010000284.1 GCA_015232955.1 Gammaproteobacteria bacterium | reverse complement strand
GCCGCCATCCCCGAAGCGACCGCAAGGGCACCAATCCCCCCCTCCATCGCCGCCAGCCGCTGCTCCAGCACCGCCGTAGTGGGGTTCATGATTCGGGTATAGATGTTTCCCGGAACCTTGAGATCAAAGAGATCTGCACCGTGACGGGTATCATCAAAGGTGTAGGACGAGGTCTGATAGATCGGAACCGCTGCAGCGCGAGTGGTCGCCTCCGATTGATAACCGTGGTGTAGTGCCAGTGAATTGAGCTTCATAACTTTCCCCTATGTTGAGTCACATTTATTAAATTTAGGGCAACAGAGTGTAAATGAGTCTGCAACTGCTGAAAAGGGATCAGTGCCACGGCATCTGCGACGGCGGGAAGACCAGACGCAGACCAGAGAGACGGTGGCGCGACCCCCTTGCACTGTGGTCACGAAAACTGAGACGGCGCCGGATACGCTGGGTGTGGAGCGAACCCCCTCTCAGGGTGTAGTGATCTGCAGTGAACTGATCTGCGGCCATCGCCTCCGGCGCCCGATAGCCGGTATAGGGGTGAAACAGGTTGCCGCACCACTCCCACACCTGGCCGCTGCGACTGAGTAGACCCGCGCGGGCTGCCACCTCCCACTGATACTCATGCTGTACCACAGCCCCACTCAACCGCTCTCCCTGCTCCGCAACCCAGCGCGAATAGGCGATCGCCTCATAGTGACTCACCCCGGCAACCGCATCCGTCGCCACCAGATCGTACCCTCCATTGATCCCGGTGCCGTACCACGCCCCACTGCCGTCGCGTTGCCAGCCGTAAGGCGCGGTCAACGAATTGGTCTGCAGCCAGCGCCACCCCTCTTCCTGCCACAGTCGCTGCTGCTGATACCCCCCTGCCTCCATAAACTGCAACCAGGCGCCATTGCTGACCGGGTGCTTATCGATACGAAAACTACTCAATTCAACAATCTGGGGGGGCAGTTCACTGTCACGGGCGAGCGGATCCTCCTTCGCCCCCACCCTGAAATGGCCCGCAAGGAGATCCGCATGATCCTGTGATGGGGGGAGCGCGCAGAGCGGAAGCAACACCCGATACTCCGTCTGCAGCTGCCGCTGTCGTTCACACATCTGAGAGAGAATATCCTCATAGAGTGCGGCATAGTGGTGGAGGATTGTTGCCATCAACGGCTGCAGCTGCCCAGGATCAGAGAGGGAGAGTAGCTCGGGATTGGCCAGACGCAGTAGATTCTCCTCTTGCAGCTCCAGCGCCCAGTTGAGAAGATGATCCCGAGGGGGAAGCTGCTGCTGCAGCGCCTCATCCAGTGCTGCCTCTGGCGTAAAGAGGTGGGTAACCCGTTCAATCTTATCCTCTTCACCCGGCAGATAGTGGCGTAGCCACCAACTCTCGACATAGACCCCCCGTCCCAGCAGCCACGCCATTGAGGGGAGTTGCGGCAGGTAGCGGTGGTAGACCGCCTCCTCCGGCAGGGAGAGCAGAAGTTGGGTGATCATCTGCTGCAGGCCACTTAACTGACCCAGTAACTGGTGTCTACTCATCGTCTCTTTTGTCCATAGCGGGGGGAAAGTGTAGAATAGAGCGCTCACCTGATCAGCGGAAGAACAACCATCCCTCTCACTGCCACCGAACTTCTCTTCTCTGCCACGCTGCTCATTATCGCCTATCTGGTCAGAGGTATCACGGGATTTGGTTCCGGACTTATCATCATTCCGACACTGGCCCTGCTTCTGCCGGTGACCACCGTTGTGCCGATGGTGGGGCTGCTCGACTTTGCCGCATCCCTCTCTCACGGAGTAAAACACCACCGTCAGATCCTGTGGCGAGAGCTACTCCCCCTCCTCCCCTTTTCAATGTTCGGTGTCGCCAGCGCCCTCTACCTCTTTCACACCCTCAACCCCGAACTGCTCAGCCGACTGTTGGGTGGATTTGTCCTCGGCTACGCCCTCTATACCCTCTTCGGCAAGGCCTCCAGTAACATCGTCTCCCGCTGGTGGTCGATCCCCGGAGGCTTTTTCGCCGGAAGTGTCGGCACCCTCTTTGGCACCGGGGGGCCATTTTATGTCACCTATCTTCAGCTGCGGGGCATCGATAAAAGCCACTTTCGCGCCACCATCGCCCTCATCTTTCTCCTTGATGGCTGCAGCCGGATCACCGGCTATACCCTCACCGGGGTCTACACCGAAGAGACGATCCTTCTCACCCTCAGCGCCATGCCCCTGATGTTTATCGCCCTCTATCTCGGCGGACGCATTCACACCACCATCACCCAAGCGCAGTTCCGCAAGGGGATCAGCATCCTGCTGACCATCTCTGGAATTACCCTGATTCTGCACTAATCCCAACCACCTTTCTGGAGCCAGAAATGAGTACCATTGAAGTTATCCGACAGGGGACCATCTATGAAGATCCCCACCATTTCAGCGCCTGGCCCTCTGTCTGTCGCCGCAGCAACGGCGAGTTGATGGTCGTCTTCTCCGGAGAACGGGAACACCATGTCTGCCCCTTCGGAAAAACGGTCCTCATTCGCAGCCAGGATGGCGGAAACCACTGGAGCGATCCCGAGATCATCAACCACACCCCACTCGATGATCGCGATGCCGGCATCATCGAGACCCGGGAAGGGACGCTACTCCTCTTCTTCTTCTCCTCTCGCGCCTTTGCCGACTGGTTTGAACGGATTAAAGAGGTCTATCAGCAAGAGCTCTCCTCATGGCAGCCCTATATCGATGCCATCACCCCGGAGATGGAAGAGCGCTACCTCGGCTCTTTTGTCCGTCGCTCGGAGGATGGTGGTGCTACCTGGGGGCCGTTGATCCCCACCCCCGTCTCCGCCCCGCACGGCGCCATTCAGTGTAGCGATGGCCTGCTTCGCTATCTGGGAAAAGGGGTGGTGGCTGGCGAAGCAGTAATCGCCTCAGCCCATTCGACGGATGATGGCCGAAGCTGGCAACTGGATGGAAAAGTTGGTCGCAGAGATCTCATCCCCGAACTCGACCTCGATGAACCTCACCTCCTCGAGCTGAAAAACGGAGATCTGGTCGGCCTGATGCGAACCAACAGCAGAGACTTTGACCAGATGTACCTCTACCAGACCATCAGCCACGATCAAGGAAAACACTGGAGCAGCCCGGAAAAGAGCAACATCTGGGGCCATCCACCGCATATGCTTCGCCACAGTAGCGGCCGCTACATCGTTGCCAGCGGTCACCGTCGCCCCCCTTTCGGAGAGACCCTATCACTCAGCGAAAATGGAATAGCGTGGTCGCACCACACCCTAATCGGAGAGAGCAAACCCCGGAAAGAGGAGAACAACTGGACCCCAGATCTCGGCTACCCCTGTACCGCTGAATTAGAGGACGGAACACTCCTCACCGTCTACTACCAAACCCCCGCTCCCGGAATCCCGGCGCAAATTATGGGGGTGTGGTGGCGACTATTGGATTAGTTGCGCTATACCGCAATTACTGCATTTGTGG
>JADFYS010000283.1 GCA_015232955.1 Gammaproteobacteria bacterium | reverse complement strand
GACAAGCTGTCGTCTGATCCGCCCCCGCAGCTCCTGAGTCGCCGCTTCGGTGTAGGTGACGACCAGGATCTGCTGCACCGCCAACTCCCGCTCCAGAAGCAGGCGAAGATAGAGACCGACCAGGGTGTAGGTCTTGCCGGTACCGGCACTCGCCTCAATCAGGCAGCGCCCTTTTAATGGAAAGGTGGAGATCAGCCCTTCACCCATCGCCACTCTCCTCGCGGGTCGCTACGCACATCGGCAAGAGAAGGGTCTCGGCCAACTGCACAAACTCCTCTGCCAGCGGCGTCTGACCGCGAAATGCGAGCGCAATCCATGGGTCACCCTCATCCCCCGGTCCGCCAAAAGCGCTGCTCTGCCACCCCTTCTCTGCCTCCTGCACTGCCCGTTGTCGATCCTGATGTTTGTGGTAGCTACTGGCGTAACCATACGACGCCTTTGGGAAGAGTGGGAGTGGTCGGGTCATCCCCTCCTGCAGCAGCTTAAACCAGAGGGAGAGCTGCTGATACGCCACCTCCTGCTCCATAGGGGGGTAGATCAGCTCGCCATCGAGGGCGAGATAGCGGCTCTCTCCCTGTTGCTGAAGCAGTTGTGCAGCAAGGTGTTGCAGCCAGAGACGGAGCCGATCTTTATACTTCAGTTTGGCTGGGCGATAGCTAAAGATGCCACCAGCGATCACCTGTGGTAACTGCACCTCAAGCGAGCCACTCTCAACAGTGATGGTTCCCGCTATCGCCTCTGCATCTCCCTGCGCCAGACGGTTGCGGACCACCGCTGTGTAGCGTTCAATATCCTCCACTGCCTCAAAAAAGGTGGCGTGGGCGAAGTGGCCGTGGGGCAGCCCCCCCTCGGCAATAATCTGCTGGTAGAGGCTATCGAGGCCTCTGGTCTCCTCGTTCAGGGCGACGACACTCCGCTCTCTTACGCCGTATTTGGCAAGGGCGTCGAGCATAAAGAGCTCACTCTCCTCTACGACCATCTCCTCCTGCTCTAGCTCAAGCTGCAGCCGCTGACGCAGAAAATAGCGGCTCGGATTTTCGGCAAAAGAGGTCAGTGTAGTCAGGGGGCAGGGATCCGCTATCTCTATCTCAGGCAGTGGTGCCGCCACCACAACCCCGGTAGCCTCCCGGTTTCGCGCCAACCACTCGCTACCATAACTGCCGTAGACAAAGTTGCGATAACTGAAGGGCTGCAGCGGGTACTCCCGCACCAGCGTCGCACCGGGAGGCGCACCGGCGAGGCGATAGCCCTGGTCCAGATAGTCTAGGAGCTCGGTCACCACCACAGAGGGCTGCTGCTGGCGGTTATCCTGCTGACTGCGTCCGATATAGCTGATATGGAGTAACTCTCGTGCCGCCAGCAGAAACTCGAGGAAGAGGTAGCGGTCACTCTCGCGCAGAGCGCGATCTCCACGGCGGGGTGCGGCGGCGATGAGATCAAAACCTGAAGGGCGCTGCACCCGAGGAAAGTGACCATCGTTCATCCCCAGCAGAAAAGTGATGCGGGAAGGGAGTGAACGCAAGGTCACCATATTGCAGAAGGTGAGACGACCACTGACCACCCCCCACGCTCCACCCCCGTTGGTGAGAGAGCGGCTCAGGTGGTGGTGAAGAATACGGTAACTCATGGGCTGCTCAAAACCGCTGGCGGAGGCACTCTCTACCATCGAATTCATCACCTCGCGCAACGGTATCAGCCCCTCCTCCTCTTGCGGAGAGAGCAGAAAGAACGCCTGTTGTAGCTGCTGGATCCGCTGCTGCCACTGGGCAACTGTCACCGCTTTGGCCAGCTGTGTATGCCATCGGCTCAGGGTCTCGATAAAGGTGGTGAGTCTGCCGAGAAGCTCCGCCTCTGCCCCCCCCTCTACCGCGCAAGCGGGAGCAACGCCGCGATAGAGCCCGCACTCCGAGGGGAGGGCGTAGCCGAGATAGAGTCGCTGCAGCCCAAACGCCCAGCTATTGAGCGCGGTTTCTCCCAGCCCGAGGGCGCTGCGCTGTCTGCCGTCCAGCCCCCAACGGATGGCGCTCTCCCCCAACCAGCGGCGGAGGGTCTCCAGATCTCCCTCTTCAAACCCGAAACAGCTACGCACCGCCCCCTGCTCGAGCCAGCTCATTACCATCGGCGCCTCAAAACGGTGCTCTGGCAACAGAAGCAAGGTGAGGAGCAGTTCAAGCAGAGGCTGCTGCACCGGACTCTCCCCCACAATGACATAGGGGATCTGCTCTCGGGTTGGGGCGGCATCGAAGAGTGCTCGAATCAGTGGGGCGTAGAGGTTGATATCGGGCGCAGCAACGACAATCTGATCCGGGGCTACCCCCTCTTTTTGGGCAAAGATCTGTAACAGACGGTCATGGAGCACCTGCAGTTCTCGTAGCGGACTGTGACACGCCGCCACCAGAAGCGAGTCATCATCAGCGAACTCGAGAGGGGGGATCGCCTCCTGCCCCCGTGTCTGGAGAAAGAGGATATCGCTCTGTAGAGCAGAGAGGAGAGATCCCTCACCGGGATCGACAAAGTAGGTAAACTCCTCCCGCTGTTGGTGGTGGTGCCAGCCATCGACATAATCACGGGCAGGTCGGGCCATAGAGGCGAGTAGAGGGTTTCCCACCGCGTAGAGTTGGGAGAGATCCGGTTTGCCGCTACGCTGCCACTGCTGTCGCAAACGGGCAAGATGGTGGTCAGAGACGATATCTCCCCAGTAGTTGATGCTGGGGTTGAGAAGGTAGAGGTGGAGTTCGATATGGTCGGAGATGGCGGTCATTAACCCGATATAGCCCGGGCTGAGGGTCGAGAGGGCGAAGATCGAGATCCGTTGCGGTAGATTCTGACTGCGCAGGCCGTTGGCCGCAACGCAGTGCTGAAACTGCTGCAGCAGCGCCGCCCAGTGGGTCTGCGCACTCTGCTTCTGAATCTGTCGCCACAGCTGCGCTTGCCAGTGATCCTCCTCTCCCCTCTCCCAGCCGAGAACCATCTCCGGACGGTAGATTAGATACTGGTCAAAGAGATCCGCAATCTGACGGCAGAGCTGATAGAGCTTCATCTCACTCTGCTCCCCGCCAAGGTAGTGTGCAATCTGTTCAAATCCCGGCAGGTTTTTAAGCTGCGGTAACTGCTGCAGAGCGTGCCAGAGCAGGGTCTCTTTGCTCAGGGCGGAGGTTTGGGTGGCATTTTCTATCTCTCCGAGAATCAGGCGCCAGATGAAGGTTGCCGGTAGTGGAAACTCGATATTCGCCGCCACACCCTGCGCCAGCGCAAGTTCCCGGCTCAACCAAGCGGCCATCCCCGGCTCTTCAGTGACAATGATCTCCGGCTGTAGCACCCCCTGCAGCGGGGTTGCTACCACGACCTTTAACGCCTCCAATAGTGCTTCACAGCGATTGCTGTGATGGAGATAGAGCATCTACCTCTCCCTCAATGCCATTAAGTTAAGGGTCGGGCTGTCCACTACCCGATTGGCGGGACGCCG
>JADFYS010000282.1 GCA_015232955.1 Gammaproteobacteria bacterium | reverse complement strand
TTCAAAGGCTTCATAACGCAGAAGAGTCGCGCTTATCGGCTTTCTGGAACCAGCGTTTTCAGGTATCTTGGGTATATTGCCCAAAGCGGTTAGTTGAAAGCGGAGAGGGATCGGGATGGGGGGAGCACCAACGCTATTAAGTTAGTAACTGCGAAGGGACATCCCCACCCATTAATTTAATGACATTGGGGGGAACTCTACCAGCGAAAAAGGACCCACTGCACAGTGCGAGGGGTGTCGCGGACGCTGCGCCGGGTCTCAAGAGATCCATCATGGTCGGTATCGATAAGATAGTAGGGGGGACCCACCTTGGGATCGATGCGAATCATATAGACCACGCCACCGCTGCGATACTCTTGGATTGTGCTCTGCTCCTGCTGAATGATGGTGACCTCTGGCTCCAACGCTCCCTCCCCTGCATCGGGGGGGCGTTCGTCTACGCCAGAGTCGGCCCATGCCGCTCCGGGAAGGAGGAGAAGAGCAGAGAAGAGGGTTAAAACTGGTTTCATGGTTTCGCTCTCCTGCAATTTGATGTCATTTAAGGGTAAGCATGGTGTAGATTGTTGCAGAAGTCTACCCTTACGATGGTAATATCCTCTCGCGTGATCCCCCAGTTTGCCTTGTTAAAGAGAAATTGATATGCCTCCTGCTCCAGTTGAAAAGAGTCTCCTCATCCTCGTGGATGGTTCATCCTACCTCTACCGTGCCTTTCACGCCATGCCCAATCTCAGCAACTCACGGGGAGAGGCGACCGGGGCGATCTATGGTGTGATCAATATGTTGCGCTCGATCATCGCCTCTCATCAGCCAACGCATATAGCGGTTGTATTTGATGCCAAAGGGCCCACTTTTCGTGACCAACTCTACCCGGAATACAAAGCCAACCGGCCGCCGATGGCCGATCTGCTGCGCCAACAGCTGCAACCACTGAATGAGATCATTACCGCAATGGGTCTCCCCCTGCTGTCGGTGGCAGGCGTTGAGGCCGATGATGTGATTGGAACCCTCGCCCGCGAAGGGGAGGAGGCCGGTTTTTCGGTCTTAATCTCCACCGGTGACAAAGATATGGCGCAACTGGTGACCGCCAATATCACCTTGATAAACACGATGGACCAGACGGTTCTCGATCGCGATGGTGTAGCCGTCAAGTTCGGGGTCCCCCCCGAAAAGATCATCGACTACCTCGCCCTGATGGGAGATACCTCTGATAATGTCCCCGGGGTTCCGAAAGTGGGACCGAAGACAGCGGTGAAGTGGTTGCAGCAGTACGGCTCTGTAGCAGAGATTATTGCAAGAAGCGGCGAGTTTAAGGGGAAGGTGGGGGAGAATCTGCGTGAATTCGCCCCCCGTCTCCCCCTTTCGCAGCAGTTGGTGACCATTCAATGTGATCTCCAGCTCGGGGTTGAGATTGAAAACCTCCGCCGTGGGGAAGAAAATCGCCCCCGACTGCGTGAACTATACCGCGATTATGAGTTTAAGAGCTGGTTACGGGAGCTGCTCGAGGCGGATGGTGCTGACGAGATTCAGGCGGTGAAGCAGGAGGGGGCGCTGACGGTAGAGTATGAGACCATCCTCAGTCGCGAACAGCTCCAGCACTGGATCACCCGTCTCGAAGCGGGTCACCCCTTTGCCATAGATACCGAAACCACCTCACTCAACTACATGGAGGCGGAGTTGGTGGGGATCTCCTTCGCTCTGGAGCCGGGGAAGGGAGCCTACCTGCCACTGGCCCATACCGGGGCGGATGCGCTGTCCCAGCTTAACAGGGAAGAGGCGCTGACCCTGCTGCGCCCTCTGCTCGAGAGCGAGACTATCCTTAAAATGGGACAAAACCTCAAATATGACAGCCACATATTCGCCAACCACAATGTGACCCTCCGGGGTATTGGCGAAGATACCCTGCTTCTCTCTTACCTTGTTGATAGCAGTGCCAGCCGTCATGATCTCGACACCCTTGCCCTAAAATACCTTGGACGGAAGACGATCACCTATGAAGAGGTCGCGGGAAAGGGCAAAAAACAGATCGGCTTTCAAGAGGTGCCACTAGCGCAGGCGACCCCCTACGCAGCAGAAGATGCCGAGGTGGTGGTGGCGCTACAGCGGGTACTGAAACCACTTCTTGCTGATAGTGGTCAGGAGGGGTTATACCGAGAACTCGAAATGCCGCTGTTGCCGGTGCTGCAGCGGATCGAACGCAATGGGGTGTTGATTGACCGCAGCAAGTTGCAACAGCAGAGTGAACAGCTGACGCAGCAGCTGGAGGAGGTTGAAGCGGCGGCATATGCAGAGGTGGGTAAGCCGTTTAACCTCGCCTCACCCAAACAGCTGCAGGAGATCCTCTATACAGAACTCGGTCTGCCGGTGCGGAAAAAGACGCCTAAAGGGCAGCCCTCTACCGCCGAAGCGGTGTTGCAGGATCTTGCGCAGGACTACCGCTTGCCGGAGCTTATCTTGCGCCACCGCTCACTCGCCAAACTGAAATCGACCTACACCGATAAGCTGCCGCAGATGATCTCTGCCAGAAGTGGTCGGGTTCACACCAGTTACCACCAGGCTGTCGCTGCAACCGGGCGTCTCTCGTCGTCCGATCCCAATCTTCAGAATATTCCGATACGGAGTGCTGAGGGGCGGCGCATTCGTCAGGCGTTTATCGCCCCTGCCGGCTCTCTTGTGGTGGCGGCCGATTACTCGCAGATTGAACTGCGGATAATGGCTCATTTCTCAGAAGATAGCAGCCTGATTTCCGCTTTTAACGCTGGACTGGATATTCATCAGGCGACTGCAGCAGAGGTGTTCTCGGTCGCTCTGGATCAGGTGACCACCGAACAGCGGCGAAGTGCCAAGGCGATCAATTTTGGATTGATCTATGGAATGTCGGCCTATGGTCTTGCCAACCAGCTCCAGATCGAGCGGGGTGCAGCGCAAAACTACATCGATCTCTACTTCTCACGCTACCCCGGGGTTAGGGCCTATATGGATCAGACACGGGTTGCTGCGCGAGAGAGGGGCTATGTCGAAACCCTTTTTGGTCGTCGTCTCTATCTTGCCGATATCAACTCGAGCAATAGCCAACGGCGACAATATGCGGAGCGGACAGCCATTAATGCTCCGATGCAAGGGACCGCTGCCGATATTATCAAACGGGCGATGCTAACGGTGGATGCGTGGTTACAGCGAGAGGGGGAGGGGGTCAAGATGATGATGCAGGTTCACGATGAGCTGGTATTTGAGGTTGAAGAGCGGCGGCTTGAAGCGGTGGTGCGCGAGGTGAAGCGGCAGATGGAAACGGCTGCAACCCTGCGGGTACCGCTGCTGGTTGAGGTCGGCCATGGCCTCAACTGGGATGATGCCCATTAGGAGTAAGGTTATGAGCGATCCTTATTTTGTTAAGGGGGAGAGATTTTTTTGAGCGACGATGGAACTAACTCGCCAGCAGAAGGTCTATCCAGCAGCAAGTAGTTTTCTTCCTCTCTGAAAGTT
>JADFYS010000281.1 GCA_015232955.1 Gammaproteobacteria bacterium | reverse complement strand
CAAGTATCTGGCATGATCATTAGCGTGAAATACATTTCATAATCGAGGGTGACGCCGCACCATTCATGCAAGTTAGGTTCAATCTGAAGCAGCTTCGCGTGATGAATCAGATGGTTTACCATCGAGGCCGACGCAGTTAGTGAGAAAAATTCCAGTTAAATTCAGGTTTTACTCCGGCGGCGTGAGCAGTGTTCCTGCAAAAGTCGCAGAGTGTTCATGTTCAGCCAGAATACGCAGCCACTCATTTCGCGGTAAATGGTATCCTGTCACGATTTGATTCACTAACTTGAACCATAGCAGACCATGCAGCGCCTCATACAGTTTCTGAAAGAGCTCTCCTTCTGGCATTTTGTCCTGCCCTTTGTTCTCCTCGCCATTATCATCTCGGAGCTGATGATCGTGGTGCAGAGCTATCTCCTGCGGGGTGAGCTGGTAACCGACTTCCTTATTATCGGCTTCTTCACCCCCGCTATCGACGCCTTCATTATTGTCTACATCGTCGCCATTCTCCTCGAGACCCTCAAGCACCAAGAGGGTGAGCAGCGGTTCCTGCTGGAGAACATTAGCGCCATCAGCTGGAAGCTGGAACTCTCCAGTGAGCGGTTTACCTATATTTCGCCCAATGCCGAAGAGATATTGGGCTACCCGATGACGCAGTGGGTCAATATGGAGTCGTGGCTCGCCATGGTGATCCCCGAAGATAGAGAACGCGTCGTCAATTTCTACCGCAAGGAGACACTGGCTGGTCGCAATCACACCATAGAGTATCGCATGCACAAGGGTAGCGGCGAGGTGATCTGGGTGCTGGAGATCGTCACCGTCAACCGGGATCGAGAGGGAAGACCGTCACTGCTCACCGGCTTTATTATCGATAACAGCCAGCAGAGCATCCTGCGTGAGCAGCTTGAGAAGAGCCAGAGAGCCCATGAGGAGGCACAGCGGATCGCCCATATCGGCCACTGGGAGCTGGATATTGCCAGCAACAGGGCGCACTGGTCCGATGAGATTCACCGCATCATGGGTAGCGATCCCTCCTCTGAGATCTATCTCGATTTTCTTGCCACCAGGGTTCACCCCGAGGACTGGCCAACCGTGAGTGCCACGATGACTGCACTCATTGAGGATGGCACCGAGTATGACATGGAGTATCGTATCATTCGCCCTGACGGTGAGGAGCGCTGGCTTAACTGCAAAGGGAAACGACGACTTGATGAGCGGGGAACGCCCTTGCGATTAATGGGAGTTGCCCAGGATATCACCACCCAAAAACAGGCTGAAGCGGGACTGGAGTTGGCGGCCTCGGTCTTTTCGAACGCCAGTGAGGGGATAGCTATCACCGATCCTGATGGGAATCTTCTTAGGGTCAATGACGCCTTTTGTAAAATCACCGGCTATCACCGTGAAGAGGTGAAGGGGAAGAATCCACGCATGCTCCAGTCGGGTCGCCACTCAGCCGACTATTACACAGCGATGTGGCAGCAACTCAAAAGAGAGGGGCGCTGGTCAGGGGAGATCTGGAACCGACGCAAGAGTGGTGAGGTGTATGCAGAGAAACTTTCCATTAATGCCGTCCATAACGAGGCAGGTGTGCTCCAGAGCTATGTCGCTCTTTTCTCCGATATCACCCGTCAAAAGGAGCATCAGCAGCAACTTGAGCGAATTGCCCACTACGATGTCCTGACTGATCTTCCCAATCGCGTACTGCTAGCAGACCGCCTGCAGCAGGCGATGATCCAGGAGCAACGGCGGGGAAAAGAGATTGCGATAATCTTTCTCGACCTTGATGGCTTTAAGGCGATTAACGACACCTACGGCCATGATGCCGGAGATCAGCTATTGGTCACTCTCGCCGGTCGCCTGCGCATGGCACTGCGTGAGGGGGATACCATCGCCCGTATCGGTGGCGATGAGTTTGTCGCTGTACTCATCGATCTTACCGATAAAAGTGATTATTTCGTGCTCATTGAGCGTTTTCTCGGGGCAGCCTCGGATCCGGTACAGCTGGGTGAGCTTGAGCTGCGGGTTTCGGCGAGTATCGGCGTCACCTTCTACCCCCAGCCCCAGGCTGAAGAGATCGATGCCGACCAGCTGTTGCGGCAGGCGGACCAGGCGATGTATCAGGCGAAACTTGCAGGCAAAAATCGCTTTGTAATCTTTGATGCAGAGCAGGATCGCTTTATTCGAGGTCATCAGGAGAGCATCAAACGCATCCGGCATGGACTTGAAAACAATGAGTTTATCCTCTTCTACCAGCCCAAGGTCAATATGCACAGTGGTGAGATCTTTGGTGCCGAGGCACTCATCCGCTGGCAGCATCCACAACGGGGGCTACTGTCACCGACAGATTTTCTCCCGGCCATCGAAGAGGATCTCCTCTCAGTCGATCTCGGCTATTGGGTCATCGCCGAGGCGCTATCACAGCTACAGCAGTGGCATCAGTCGGGGCTGAAACTCTCGGTGAGCGTCAATATCGCTGCTCTCCATCTACAGCAACCCGATTTTGTGGAGCAACTAGGCAGATTGCTTGCGGCACAACCTGGGATTGACAACCGCTATCTTGAGCTGGAGATTCTGGAGACCAGCGCCCTGGAAGATATCACTCATATCTCCGGAGTGATTGATCACTGTCTCGAACTTGGGGTCACCTTTGCCCTGGATGACTTTGGTACCGGCTACTCATCACTCACCTATCTCAGACGACTCCCTGCCGCTACCATCAAGATCGATTGCGCCTTCGTCATCGATATGGATGATGACGCCGAGGATCTTGCCATCGTTGAGGGGGTGCTGGGTCTGACCTCAGCATTTCGACTACAGGCTGTCGCTGAAGGGGTTGAGTCGGTGGAGCATGGAAGATTACTGCTCCAACTCGGCTGTGTGCTTGCCCAGGGCTACGGCATTGCCCGACCGATGCCAGCGGTGGAGCTCCCCACCTGGGCCGAGAGCTGGGAACCCGATCCCAGCTGGAAAGATCAACTCCAGCTCGACCGTAGCAGCATCTCGCTACTCTTTGTCAGTGTCGAGCACCGCGCCTGGGTGCGCCGACTGACAGAGTACCTACAGGATCAACAACCTGCACCACCGCTGCTCGATCCTAAAGATTGTCGTTTCGGTCAATGGCTAATAGATGAGGGGAAAAAGGCGAAGGCTGAGGGTAGCAGCCCCACCTATAAGACCATCAAGTCACTGTTCCATAAGGTTCATGCCCTGGGGGCAGAGCTCCATCGGTTAAAAGGGGCAGGAGAGGGGGAGAGTGCCTTGGCCAGGGTAGAGGAGCTCCACTTCTTGCGCGATCAGCTATTACAACAGCTGACCCTGCTCCATAAGGTCTCCTGAGGTACTGAAAATAACCTCCCCACCTTGCTGGGATGTGCCGGATCCAGGGTGATGCCTTTCAGGGAGTCGATGACATCATCCTAACTTGCATGAATGGTGCGGCGTCACCCTCGATTATGAAATGTATTTCACGCTAATGATCATGCCAGAT
>JADFYS010000280.1 GCA_015232955.1 Gammaproteobacteria bacterium | reverse complement strand
CCTGCTTTTTTAACCCTCACCCCTACCCTCTCCCGCTGGGAGAGGGAGATCAGGTGATGGGGTCTGAACGGTTACCTTAAAACTGCCAACCTACCCGGAAGCTGTGGACAGAAAAAACGAGAGAGATGAAGATGAAACAAAACATTCTATTGTTAGCGCTGTTGTTGTTTGGCATGAGCAACGGATGGGGCAAAAGCCTGGATATTGATGCCTATGATACCGCCCTTCGTGTGAACTATAACAGCCAAAGCCTAAAATCGATGCAAGGGCTGAGTGGTGAACTGGGCCTCCTCTTCTCTGAAGAGGATCTGGATACCTACCATGTTGGCTTCATGGTTCAGGGTGATAACTGGAGTAAAAGCGGGGTTTTTAATATCGGGATTGGTGGTCGCTTCTACATCAGCAACCCGGGACCTTACAGCCTCTATGCCCTCGGTTTTGGTGGAAAAATCCGTTTCTCCCCCGCCAAACGGATTGGTGTGGGCGGCTATCTCTACCACGCACCGGATATCACCTCCACTGGAGATGCAGACAGACTGACAGAAGCGGGGATGCGCATCGATTATCAAGTGATACCCCAAGCCTTCGTCTATGTCGGCTACCGACATATCGAAAGCCGTATTGAGTCTGGACCCTATCTGGAGTTGGATTCCCATGCCCATCTCGGTTTTCGAATGCTTTTTTAGCGATGAAAAAGGAGAACAACGGCCATGTTATCGACGAAGAGTCACTTTTTATTCTTGACAATAAATTTGAACTCCATATAATGCGCACTCCTTTCGGGGGCTATAGCTCAGCTGGGAGAGCGCAACACTGGCAGTGTTGAGGTCGGCGGTTCGATCCCGCCTAGCTCCACCAGATTATTTCTGTTAAAATAGTCTGGCTTTAAGAAGGAAATAGGTCCCCATCGTCTAGAGGCCTAGGACATTGCCCTTTCACGGCAGTAACAGGGGTTCGACTCCCCTTGGGGACGCCAAACATACATCGGAGAGTTAGTTTCTAGCCGATGCGCAGGATAAAACGCCTCGCTACTATCTCAGTACGGGGCGTTTTTTTTGCCAATTAAGGTGATGAAGTGGCTAGAGATCACATCTGCAAAAAAAAGAGTAGAGAAGTTAGCGCATCTCATCATAGAATAGCGTTCCTACACTTATCTGTACCCAAGACAGTTGGAAACAGTGGGTTTCAGCGAGTCGAGAAGCGTGGCTATTCAAGGCATGAAGCCGCATGAATAGTCATTCTATTCAAAGGCTTCATAGCGCTCGATCGTCGCGCTTTCGGATTTCTGGAACCAGCGTTTTCAGGGGTCTTGGGTATAGAGCCTTAATTCTTTAAGAGCGCAGTATCAAGCCCGGGTGGCGAAATTGGTAGACGCAAGGGACTTAAAATCCCTCGGTGGAAACACCGTGCCGGTTCGACCCCGGCCTCGGGCACCATATAAATAATCATAAGATTGACAGCTATAGCCAAGATAGTTGGAATCACTGAATTACAGGGAGTCAAGAAGCGTGGCTATGCAAGGCATGAAGCCGCATGAATAGTCATTCTATTCAAAGGGTTCATCACGCTCGATCGTCGCGCTTATCGGCTTTCTGCAACCAGCGTTTTCAAGGTTCTTGGATATAGCATGAATCAGTTTATCTACGGACTCCACTTCAACAACATTCGTGGCGATATCTTTGGCGGCCTGACTGCAGCTGTGGTCGCACTACCACTGGCGCTCGCCTTTGGTGTCTCCTCCGGAGCGGGACCTGTTGCTGGCATCTATGGGGCGATCTTTGTCGGCCTCTTTTCAGCCCTGTTTGGGGGAACGCCGGCTCAGGTCTCTGGGCCTACCGGGCCGATGACCGTGGTAATGGCCGCTGTTTTTACTCAATACACCTCGCTCTATCCAGACCATCCTACCACAGGGGTGGCGCTTGCCTTCACCGTGGTGATCCTTGGCGGGCTGTTTCAGATCGTCTTTGGCGTGTTAAAACTGGGCAAATACATCAATTTGGTACCTCACCCGGTAGTTTCAGGTTTTATGAGTGGTATCGGCATTATCATCATCTTGCTACAGTTGGGACCACTACTGGGACATCCAGCGGCGAATGGACCACTGGCAGCGATTCAAGCAGCTCCTCAATTCGTCGCCGAACCCAATAGGGTTGCCTTTACTCTGGGACTTCTGGCGCTCTTTATCGTCTATCTGTTGCCCAAATCGATTAATAAGATCTTCCCCTCGCCATTATTGGCACTCATCGTCGGTACTCTTGCCCTCTACTTCTATGCTGGAGGTGAAGTGATTACGATTGATGTCGCTGGAGAAGAGATCACTACCATGGCGGGTACCTCTATTCTCGGTCCGATTCCTACCGGATTACCTACGCTGCAGATTCCGACTCTGGAGCTGGATCTGCTAGCCATGATGGTAAAGTCTGCTCTCATGCTTGCAGTCCTGGGTTCGATTGACTCTCTACTCACCTCGCTGGTAGCGGACAATATCACCCGATCCCATCACCACTCTGATCGGGAGCTGATTGGCCAGGGGATCGGCAACACCATTTCTGGTCTGTTTGGTGGTCTACCGGGTGCTGGGGCGACAATGAGAACGGTGGTCAATGTTCGCGCCGGTGGCTTGACCCCACTCTCTGGGGGGTTGCACGCCCTGGCGCTGTTGGCGATTGTTCTCGGTGCTGGGCCGTTTGCCCAGTTCATTCCCCACGCCATTCTCGCCGGTATTCTGATTAAGGTCGGTACCGATATTATCGACTGGGACTATCTCAAGCGTCTTCGTAGCGCCCCAAGGGCGGGTATATTGGTGATGTTTACAGTGCTTCTGGTGACCGTTTTTGTCGATCTAATCACTGCAGTCGCTATTGGGATGGTGATGGCGAGCCTGATATTTATGAAACGGATGACCGACCTGCAGTTAGCAAGCATTCAGGCGATCACCGAACCCAACAGTGAGCTGCCCCTCTCTCCGGATGAAGCGGAAATTATGGCTCGCAGCCATGAACGCATTCTTCTTTTTCACCTTGGTGGCGTGATGAGTTTTGGTGCTGCCAAGGGGATGGTCAAGATCTTCGCCGCCTTCGACCAGTACGATGTGATGATACTGGATATGAGTGCAGTACCACAGATCGACTTTACCACTTCGCGCGCCATTGATGATATGGTCTGCGACACTATCGCAGCGGGACGACCGTTGCTGTTGGTGGGAGGGCGACCCCAAGTGTTGACGATGCTCAAAGATCAGCGAATTTTACAAAAAATCGCCCCAGAAAACTGTTTCGAGGTGCGCCTTGCTGCGCTACAGCGAGCCGAAGCGATCCTCACCACAGTATCTACCGAAAAGCCATGAAAACACTGAATTTCAGGGTTCTTGGCAATAGAACCCTCATTGTAACCGTTCGTAACCGTTTAGCCCCCCTTCCTTAAATCCCCCTCTCCCATTGGGAGAGGGCCGGGGTGAGGGCTAAAACAGGCCAGGGGAGTGAATGGTTACGCTAAT
>JADFYS010000027.1 GCA_015232955.1 Gammaproteobacteria bacterium | reverse complement strand
TATGTTGCCCATTACCGCGAGATGTCAATCTCAAATCTCAGCCGGGAAGTGGGTGGGGGTGAGCACTCACTCGTCATCTTTTACATGAGTTCTTATGGCAACACGGCGCGTATGGCCGAGGCGATTAGTGGTGGTGCGGAAACTCACAGCGGGGTTCGGGTGTCGATTTACGATCTCGAAGGGGGGGCGGTAGAACCCTTTGTCGATCTTATTGAAGATGCCGATGCGGTTCTCTTCGGCTCACCCACCATTAACGGAGATGCGGTGAAGCCGGTGTGGGATCTCCTCTCGTCGTTGGCGGTGGTCAATCTCAAAGGGAAGCTGGGAGGGGCGTTCGGCTCTTATGGCTGGACCGGAGAGGCGGTAAAGATGATAGAGGATCGCCTGCGCGGTCTGAAGATGAAGATTCCAAAAGGGGGGGTGAGGGTGAAACTCATCCCAACCGAGGAAGAGCTGGAGATGTGCCGGGAGTTTGGACGACAGTTCGCAGCGGTTCTGGTCGGCGCTTCACCCGAGGGTGAAGCGGTTGATCTTGCGGATCTCGGATGAATAAGCGGAAGCATTATGTATAGTAACTTTAACTAGAGAAGGTAAAAGAGATGGCAAAATCAAAGATCACATTTTCGGATATTAATCAGACCGTGAATGTACCCAACGGAACCCGGGTGATAGAGGTTTCGGAAAAGGTGGGTGCCGGCATCATCTATGGTTGTCGTGAGGGGGACTGCGGAACCTGCATGATGGAGGTGACGGAGGGCTGGAACAACCTGACCGAACCTTCGGTGCTGGAAGAGAAGGTACTGAAAGAGAATATGGCCGGACGGCATAACCGTCTCGCCTGCCAGTCACAGATTCTGGGTGACTGCAAGGTCAAGCCAGCGTAACCGTTTTTTGTTCAATAAGGAGTGAGAAGTCAGCCATGCCATTAATTACATTCAGCAATCCCGACTATAAAGATAAAACCGTCTACGCGGTTGCCGGAAGTTTTACCGAGACCGTCCTCAAGATCGCAACCACCAATAAGATCCCCATCAGCTTTAACTGTGGAGAGGGAGACTGTGGAAGCTGTCTGATTAAAGTGAAGTATATCGGAGATAAGTCGCCGATGGGCTACCATCTTGAAGAGAAAGAGGTCAAGGTGTTGCAAGAGTTGGGTAAACTGAAAAAGGCCGATATCGATAAGCTGATGGTGGATGATATCCCGAGTGAGTGGCGACTCGCCTGTCAGTTTATTCCCCGTGATGAGGATATCGTGGTCGAGTACGAGACGCAGTAATGAGCTGTGCGGTAGAGGTGGATCGTTCGCCTGAAGACCTCTGTGACGCACTGTTGGCTGCGCGCCGGGGAGAGAGGGTAGAGATCTTTCTGGCGCAAATGCTCACCTCTTGGGCATTGGGGATGGGGAGTCTGAGCGGATGGATGGGACTCTCCCGACTCCGTTTTCAGGAGATGATGGCCTACCACTTTCCCCGATTTGATCCCCAACTTTTGGGAGAGCCGAACCGTTGGCCCGATCCGGAGCGAGCGCAGGAGTCCACTGAACTGCGCCAGCTGCTGCAGCAGGGGCGGACCCCTGGTGAGCGGGAGGATCCCCTCCTCTGCGATATCGTTATCGCCGGCTGTATGGGAGAGGATCACCTGTGGCAGGATCTCGGTCTCTGGAGCCGCAAAGAGCTGTCACAACTGATGCAGGAGCAGTTCGCCCCTTTGGCAAAGAGAAATGATAAAGATATGAAGTGGAAGAAGTTTCTCTACAAGCAGTTATGTGAAACTGAAGGGATCTACACCTGTCGCGCCCCCAGTTGTGAACAGTGCCACGACTACGAACTCTGTTTTGGCCCGGAAGAGGGTGGCGTTTGAGTGGTCTCATCACTCTCCTCTCGTGAGCGTGCACTTGGGGCCTATTTCGGTCTCGCTATTGGGGATGCCCTGGGTGCGACGACAGAGTTTCTGACTCCGCGTGAGATCGTTCAGCAGTATGGGCGCCATCAATCGATTATCGGTGGCGGCTGGCTTCGCCTCAAAGCGGGAGAGGTGACCGATGATACCCAGATGAGTCTTGCGTTGGGCGATGCCATTATCCAAGAGCGAGGGGTGAAGGCAGGCGCCGTCGCCTCGGCCTTTAGTGACTGGATGCGCAGCAAACCGGTGGATATCGGTCACACCGTGCGTCGGGGAATTGTCCGTTACCGCAGCAGCGGCACGACAGCGGTCCCTTTCAGTGAACACGATGCCGGCAATGGAAGTTGTATGCGCGCTCTCCCTGTGGCACTGGCCTACTCCCGTGCTTCGACGCAGCAGCTATGTGATGCCAATCGAACCCAGTCCCATGTCACCCACCATAACCCCCACGCCGATGCCGGCACCGAAACGGTGCTGCAGATGGTGATAGCGGCGATGAATGGCGATAAGATAGAGGCGCTGCAGAGGCAGGCGGCTCAGTTGGTGGCAGACTACCCGGTGTTTGAGTTTGGACGAAAGCGGGTGGAGAACCCCAGTGGCTGGATTGTCCAGACGCTACAGGTGGTCTTTCAGGCCCTTTTTGGGGAGGAGAGTTTTGAGGCGGTGCTGGTGGATGTGGTCAACCGCGGCGGCGATGCCGATACTACCGGGGCGATAGCGGGGATGGTGGCGGGTGCATTTTATGGTCCGCAAGCGATCCCCGAACGGTGGCTGGAGGCGATGAACCCAAAAATTCTCAGCCGCTGCCAGAGCCAGACAGAGGCCTTGCTGGATCTGGCAGAGGCGGGGGTGGAAGGGCCCTCTCCGGCCTTAGGGTTGGATGGTGGAACCGATCATCAGCTCATCAGGCCAGACCGTTACCGGTAGCCCGAGTTCGCCGTTTTCATCTTCAAAGCGGACGAGGCAGACTGTCAACTCGGGCTGCTCTTCAAGATGACCGGTATTGATAAACATCCCCCGTGTTCCCTGTTTAGCGAAACAGAGATTATCCTAAAATCTGCAGTTGGACACCGTGAAGGGTGCGTTTGTGGCGGTGCAGTGCAAGGCACAACGACGCGCAATAGTGGTTGATGTCCATGGATGGACGGAATGCAGAAAATGCAGGAGCAATTTTCTGTCTATTGCAAGGAGTTGTAACGCCGCAATGCGCCGCCACAAATGCGGCATTCGCGGTGTAGCGCTGTTCACCCAAGAGGTGAAGCTGATATATTGTGAATTTCATCGCATAATCATTAGGTTTATGGAAATGTGTAGCGGTCAACTGCGGATTTTAGGATCATAGCCTCACCTTGACCTGTTCAGACTGCGGTGGGATACTTGAACTAGATTGTTGGATTTTATAATTTTATTCCATTTCTACCTCCCTCCCCTTAATTTACGGACAGATAACTGATGCTTATCCCCCGCCTTCTCCTTCTTCTCTCTCTTCTTCTTGGCAGTGGTGTCACTTCCGCTTCCGAAGCGATGACCTTTCAGTTACGCGACGGCTCGGTCATTAGCGGCTCAATCGCCGGTTATCACAACGGAGCACTGGTAATCGATAGCAAGACCCTCGGCCAGATTCAACTCAAGCAGAGTGATATTGTGACAATGACCGGCGCCGCACCTCCCTCAACGCCAACTCAAACGCAGCCACCTCGCCACTCCAACTCCACTTTTACGGGTGCAATTAGCGCGGTCCAGAGCCAGATTTCTGCCAACCCTGCCCTTATTCAGGAGATTCAGGCGCTCTCCACCGATGCCGAGATCGCTGCACTAATCAGTGATCCCACCCTCCTCTCGCTGCTCATGTCGGGAGATCTCGCAGCGATGGAGCGGGATCCACGAATTATCCGGCTCATGGCAAATCCCAAAATTGGGGCCATTATCCAGCAGCTCTCCGCCACGATGCAGTAGCCACCGCCACTCCCGCCAGGAGATCGAACAGACACCGGTCCGCACCAAAATGGGCCTCCTAACCCCTGAAAACCTACCCAACGAGATCGCCTTCATCGATCTCGAGGTTAACCGCCTGGGGGAGATCTTCGCCATCGCCGCTGTGCGGGGGGAGGAGAGTTGGCAGGCCACCGCACCCTTTAGCGTTGAACATTCGTTACCGGCGTTGGCCCAATTCTGCGCCCCAGCCAGGGCAATAGCGGGTCACAACCTGATCCACCACGACTTGCCCCTTATCCAAAAAATTGATCCGCAACTCCCGCTGCTCCAGCAGCCGATCATCGATACCCTCTACCTCTCTCCCCTCGCCTTTCCCGAAAACCCCTATCACCGTCTAGTCAAGGGGTACCGCTTGGTACGGGAGAGTCTCAATGATCCCCTTGCCGATGCCCGTATTGCACGAAAAGTGCTATGTGAACAGATTGACGCACTCCGCACTCGTGCTAAACGGGCACCTGACCATCTCGCGATCCTCCGCTACGGTCTTGAAGGGATGGAGGAACATTCCGGATGGAGTCTCCTCTTCAATACCCTCGAGGTGGCACCGCTTACCCGCCATCAGGCAGCAGAGGCTGTCACCAAGAGACTGGAGCAGATGGGCTGCATTAAGCAGCTCCCCACACTTTTAGACCAATATCTAAGTGGTAGCGAGGAGAGGCTCGCTCTCGCCTTCGCCTTTAGCTGGCTTCTGGTCTCTGGTGGCAACTCGGTGCTACCGCACTGGGTACGCCACCGCTTCAGAGGCGTTTCGCACTTTCTCTCCCGCCTGCGCGATACACCATGTGATCTTGAACAGTGCCACTGGTGCCGGCAGATGCACAACCCGCTGCCGCAACTACAGCACTTTTTTGGCTTTAACCAGTTCAGAGCGACCCCGGAAGCGGCAGACGGTAGCAGCCTGCAGCAGCAGATCGTCACGCACGCCATGGCGGATCGCCCACTGCTGGCGATTCTCCCCACGGGTGGTGGCAAGTCACTCTGCTTTCAATTACCAGCGTTGGTCCGCTATCAGCGCCGTGGGGTGTTGACCATTGTCATCTCCCCCCTGCAGGCGCTGATGAAAGATCAGGTCGATAACCTGCGTAACAAGACCGGCTCTCCCAACGCTGCTGCCCTCAATGGCCTCCTCACCGCCCCAGAGCGGGGGGAGGTGCTTGAGCGACTGCGTCTGGGAGATATCGCCATTCTCTACCTCTCGCCCGAACAGCTGCGGAACCGATCGTTCAATCACAGCGTGATTCAAAGGGAGATCGGCGCCTGGATCTTTGATGAGGCCCACTGCCTTTCGAAATGGGGCCATGACTTTAGACCCGACTATCTCTATGCCGGAAGACGCATCGTTGAGATCGCAACAGAGCAGCAGACCCCCATCCCGCCGGTACAATGTTTCACCGCTACCGCCAAAGAGGATGTTAAAGCGGAGATCATGCAGTTTTTCCAGAACCATCTCCAGCAAGAGATGACTCTATTTGACGGCAAGGGCGAGCGGGAGAATCTCAGCTTTGAGGTGCAGGTCGTGAGCCGCCTCGAGAAGTTCAGCCGCATTCAGAGCTTACTCAGTGAACGGCTGCAAGAGGATGGTGCGGCAGTGATCTACTGCGCCACCCGTAGCAGTAGTGACCAGCTGGCACAATTTCTGGTCACACAGGAGTGGGCAGCAGAGTCATTTCATGCCGGTCTTGAACCGCCACGAAAACAGCAGGTGCAAGAGAACTTTATTCACGGAACGACACAGATTGTCACTGCAACCAACGCCTTTGGCATGGGAATCGACAAGGAGAATGTGCGTCTGGTCATTCATGCCGATATCCCCGGCTCCCTCGAAAACTATATTCAGGAGGCGGGACGCGCAGGGCGGGATCTCCAACAGGCGCAGTGCCTCCTCCTCTACGACGAAAACGATATCGAAACCCAGTTCCGTCTCAGTGCCCAGTCGCAACTGACTCGTCACGATATCGCCCAGATCCTGCGCGGCCTGCGCGCAGCCAAAACCAATCGAGAGGGGAGTGTCGTCCTCACCAGCGGCGAGCTGCTCCACGCCCCCGAGGTGGTGGCCTCATTCAGCGCAGATGACTACAGTGCGGATACCCGAGTGCGTACCGCCGTCACCTGGCTCGAACGGGCGGGGTTTATCGAACGCAATCAGAATCAGACGCAGGTGTTTCAAGGGAGCCCCAGAGTCAGAAATCTGGAGGAGGCAAAGCAACGCATCAGCCAACTACAACTGTCGCAACGCCAGCAGCAGCGCTGGATGGCGATCCTCGAAGCGCTGATCAACGCCCCCCCGGATCAGGGATTTAGTGCAGATGATCTCGCCCAGATCGCCGCCTTTGCCGCAGATGAAGAGGAGGATACCCGCCCCGATGAGACCGCTGCACAGCGGGTTCTACGGACACTGCACGCCATGGCTGAGGGGGGGCTGATCCATAAATCGCTGCAGATGACCGCCTACATCCGCTACAAGGTGAAAGATAGCTCTTTGCAGCGACTCAACAACACCCTTCGTCTCGAACAGGCGATGCTCAACCTGATGCGTGAGGCTGCACCCGATGCCGATAGCGAGTCATGGCAGAGCCTCCATCTGCGCCAACTCAACCAGCAGCTGATCGCTCAGGGATTCAACTGTCTGCCGGAGCAGCTACGACTGCTACTCCAGAGTCTGGCGAGAGATGGTCGCGGCCTTGCCGGACAGCGGGGAAGTATCGATATCCGTTACCGACAGCAGGATCACTACCTAATCAAACTCCAACGCAGCTGGGGATCACTTCTCGAGATCGCCTCTCGCCGCGGGGCAACCGCCTCCCTTGCTCTGGAGACCATTATCGCCAAAATAGCCGCAGATACCCGCCCGGGTGCCGATATTTTGCTGGAGTTCTCAGCCGAAGAGATCCTCGACACCATGCAACGGGATCTGCTGCTTGCCGCCCAGTTGCGGGATCCGCTCGCTGCACTCGATCGCGGCCTGCTCTTCCTTCATGAGCAGAAGGTGATCACCCTTCAGCAGGGGTTGGCCGTATTCCGTTCTGCGATGACCATTCGCCTCCTTCCCGAGAGTAAAGGGCGTCGCTACAGTCAGCGCGACTTCACCCCACTCTCACAGCACTACGAAGAGCGGGTATTTCAGGTCCATGTCATGAACGAATATGCCAGACGCGGTGTTGAGAAGATCGGCCAGGCTCTCCAGCTGGTCGCGGCCTACTTCTCCCTCGATAAAAGTGACTTTATCCGGCGCTACTTCTCCGATCGTCAGGAGAGTCTGCAACGAGCAACAGGTGAGGCCTCCTATCACAATATTGTCGAGGTGCTCGACAACCCCCGGCAGCAGAAAATCGTCACCGCCTCGGCAGAGAGCAACCACCTCATCCTTGCCGGTCCTGGTGCAGGCAAGACCCGGATCATTGTCCATCGCTGTGGTTATCTGTTGCGCGTCCTGCGCCAGCCGGCAGTGAGTCTGCTGGTACTCTGCTTTAATCACCACGCAGCGATTCAGCTACGACAACGGCTGCGCACCCTGATCGGCGATGACGCCCGGGGGATCACCGTTCAGACCTACCACGGTCTTGCCCTCCGCCTGAGTGGTCACTCACTCCTCTCTCTAACCGCTGATGGCGAGCAGATCTTCGATTTTGATGCCGTCCTGCGTGAGGCGGTAGCGCTCCTGCGTGGTGAGCGTGCCGTACCCGGGATAGAGGGGGATGCAGTGCGCGACCAGGTTCTGGCGGGGGTGCGCCATATCCTGGTGGATGAGTATCAGGATATCGACGCACTACAGTACCAGCTGGTCTCAGCCATCGCCGGGCGGAGCCTGAGCGATCCTGAACAGCGTCTCAACATTATGGCGGTGGGCGATGATGATCAGAATATCTACCGATTTCGTGGGGCACGGGTCGATTTTATCCGCCGTTTCTGTGACGACTACCAAGCGGAGATCCACTATCTGGTAGAGAACTACCGCTCCAGCGCCCATATCATTCACGCTGCCAACACCCTGATTGCTGCCAACCGCCAGCGCCTCAAACAGGCCCATCCGATCACCATCGATCACCGACGGCGCGATCTCCCGCCGGGAGGGCGTTGGAGTGAACTTGATCCCGTCAGCTGCGGCCGGGTCGAACGGCTCGAGATCGAGGCGAAGAGCGCGCAGGCGGTGGTCATTCTTCATGAGCTACAGCGTCTACAGCGGCTGGATGGCGATCTTCAAGGGGCCGATTGCGCCATCCTCTCCTTTCAATGGTCCAGCCTAAACCCCATTCGCGCCCTGCTTCGCTGGCACCGGTTGACGGTCGGCCTCACCCTGCAGCCGGATGAGCGCCCCTCCCCCTTTCGCGTTCGTGAGAACCGTCTCCTTCTCGACTACCTTCGCCAACAGCGACAGCAGCTACTCACTGTCAGCGCCATCTCCGAGTGGCTCCTGCCTCGTCTGGAGCAGTCCGCTCCCAATGGAAGTCCGTGGCGTTCAGCGCTCGAAACCATTGTCGCGAACTGGAGAGAGGAGGCCGGTAGCGAACCACAGCCTGCGCTCCATTTTGAAGAGTCGCTCTATGAACAGTTACACCAGCAGCGACGCGAGCAGGTGCAGGGTGACGGTATCTTTGTCGGAACCATCCACTCGGCCAAAGGGATGGAGTTTAACCAGGTATTCCTTGTCGACGATCACCGGGTTGATGTGCTAAGCACTGATCGGGCAGAGGAGCAGCGCCGTCTCTACTATGTCGGCATGACCCGCGCCCGTGAACGGCTGACGCTGCTCTGTCAGCGCCCACAGGCCCTCGCTGCCACCATCAATAGCGACTCGCTCCTCTCACGCACGCCGTCTCCAAGCGACAATTTTCCGCCACACCTGGTGGGCATCTACGATCGAATCATCACCTTCAGAGAGCTGGATCTGGGCTATCCCGGCAGATTTGGAGCCAACCACCCCGTCCATGACCGGTTGCGGTCGTTACAGAGTGGCGATCCCCTCACCATCTCAGCACAAGGAGGGCGTATCACTCTTGTAAGTGGCGATATTGCCGTGGCCGCCCTCTCGAGAAACGGGGTTGAGATCTGGCAAAGGTTACTGCCGCAAATCCTTGAGTTACGGGTCATCGTCATCACTCACCGCGAACGGGAGGGGACGGATCCCCGTTATCATCATCTCTATCCCTGTAGTGAATGGGAAGTGCCACTGGTAGAGGTGACACTGCGCGCTACCGAGATCGGGACTTAACCCGATTCAGAGCCGTTTGCGGTAGCGGGGTCTATACCCAAGACAGTTGGAACCACTGGATTTCAGAGAGTCGAGAAGTGTGGCAATTCAAGGCATGAAGCCGCATGAATAGTCATTTTATTCAGAGGATTCGTAACGCTCGAGCGTCGCGCGTATCGGCTTTCTGGAACCAGCGTTTTCAGGGGTCTTGAGTATAGTAGGAGGATTATTAGGGGCAATACTGCTCCACCTCGATCTGATAGCGCTCCACGCTATCCTTGCGCTGTTGACGCAGAGCGAGATCGGTATAGGGGCGTCGGGCCTCTTGCTTTGCACTCTCCAGACGCGAGCGGGAGCGTTTACACTGCGCCTGATCCTGCTGTTGCAGTCGCTCCCTTTTCTCTGTGAAATAGTCCGCTTTCGCCTTATCAGCAGCGGAAGAGGAGTCACTGCCGATGGGAGAAGCCCCCAGCTTCTCTGCCTGAAGGCGATCATAATCACTGCGGGAGAGGCCGAGCCGTGCCGCATTGGTCTCTTTTATCTCCGCCGTTGCCTGCTCGATCTCTTTTAACCGTCGCTGTAGACGATCATCACTGCGCAGCTCCTGCCGATACGCACGATCCGCACTCACCCCCTGCTCATAAAACTCCTGCTGGCGACGGTTCAGATCCACTGTTTCGCGTTGGCTAAAGGTGCCGTACTCCATCTCCCGCTGCATCATATTCTGCTCCAGTTCCAGCTGTTGCTGCTGCAGTTCGAGCCGACGGCGTGCCATCTCTTGCTGCGCCTGAAGCGTCGCGCCAATCATCTCCATCCCCACTGCCAACTCCCCACCACGGTTGCGGTTAGAGAAGCCATTCTCCTCAGCGATCGTCTCTGGCGTTGTGTTTTGCTCACTCCCTCGATTCATCAGATAGAATCCACCCATACTGAGGATCAGAATCAGAATCGCAGGTCGCGTCAGCAGAGAGGCCAGGGTCGCAAAGGAGAAGAGGGTTCGTTCGGGAGCCATCTGAAAATCGTCCCTATCGCGCGGGGCAATCTTTTTATCGTACTCCACCCGTTTACGGAGATCGGCCACTACCGCATGGGCATCAAGCAGCGCCTGAATCTCAAAATCGATCTCATGATGCCGCGCTGTCCCCTCCGCCTCCCCCTGAAGTCGGGTAGTCAGTTCAAGCAGCCGCTGCCGATAGGCGTGTTCAATCTCTGGAAAAGTGGCATCACTATCGACACCAATCACTTGGTAGTAGCTCTTCACTCTATCACCCCTCTTCCAACTAAGATTACAGCCAAATCAGCTAAGAAGAAGATAGAGAAATCCCCCCATCCCCAGCCAGCTAACCCCGAGCAGCAGCCATGGTAACCAGTGGTGACGATAGACCACCTCCGCTTCCACCGAGGCCGTTGCCACCTCTTTCTGTGGTAGCGATTTCAACTTTTTATCCAGCTCTCTCGCCTTGCTTTTCTGCTGTTTTTTGTACTGGTCGATCCCTTTCTGAATCCCTTGGGCGATGAGCTTAGTCTGCTCCTTCGTCTGTCCCGGGCGTTGATTGGCCTTGGCGATCTGCTGCGCCTCTTGTTGCGTTTCGAGAGAGACCTCTCCCTTTGTTTTGGAATACCGAATCATCTTCACCTCTCTTTAGATCCAACATAACCCAATCGTCCTCTCCCCACAACCGAGAAAATGCGCATATTCATCATCTGGATCTCCTGCGCCTACGATCCTGTTCGTGTCCTCCAGACAGAGTTACGGTATAGTCCCAAAATGATGAGTGACCTCCTCGCCGACATCGCTGACACTGTCCTGACGCTCACCGCTGCAGAGCGGATTGTGGCCATTACCGCTGTCCAGACCCTCTGGAGTGGCTATGGCGAGATTGAACGCTATCTGCTCCGAGGGGGAGAGGTGGACAGCGTAATCGTCAAACGGGTCAACCCGCCAACCAGCGCCCACCACCCTCGGGGATGGCATAGCGATCTCTCTCACCAGCGCAAGTTACGATCTTATGCCGTAGAGAGCCACTGGTATCAGGAGTGGAGTTCCCGTCTCTCACGACAGTGGTCCCCTCTTCCCCACTGCTATGCCGTCAAGAGTGGTAATGACGGTCTGTTTATGGTGCTGGAGGATCTCGATCAGAGCGGTTTTCCGCTGCGCAAAGAGAGGGTTTCGCCAACCGGGATAGAGGCGTGTCTCTCCTGGCTCGCCCACTTTCACGCCACTTTTATGGGGGTAACCCCGGAAGGTCTCTGGCCCAGCGGCAGCTATTGGCATCTGCAGACCCGTCCCGATGAGTTGGCCGCACTCGATGACCCCGAGCTTCGCCAAGCGGCGGCAGCGATCGATCTCCGTCTGCGCTCTGCCCGCTTTCAGAGCATCATCCATGGTGACGCCAAGCTGGCTAACTTCTGCTTCGCGAGCAATGGTAACAAGGTGGCAGCCGTCGATTTTCAGTATGTCGGCGGCGGTTGCGGGATGAAAGATGTCGCCTATTTTGTCGGTAGCTGCCTCAGTGAGCAGGCGTGTGAAGCGCAGGAGAAGTGGCTACTCGACTGCTATTTCCACCATCTCAGCGCCGCCCTGAAACGCCTCGATTCACCCTTCTCCGGTTCTGAAGTTGAAGAGGAGTGGCGTCCACTCTACGCCGTTGCCTGGACCGACTTTCACCGTTTTATCAAAGGATGGAGCCCAGGTCACTGGAAGATTCACAGCTACAGCGAACGCCTCGCCCGCACCGTTGTCGCTACGCTCTCTGCAGAATCGTGATTAATGTTCAAACCACCACCACAGCCACTCTCCCGCTCGGCCACTGAAGAGCTGTTCCAGATCGCACTTCAGGCGGCAACCGCAGCAGGGAGGCTACTGGCAGAACATCACGGTCGTCCGGGGCGGATAGAGATGAAGCCCGGGGGTGACTCGCTGGCGGCACAGGTGGTGACTGAACTCGATCGCCGCAGTCAGTCCACCATTCTCGAGCTCCTCACCCCTACCCTTGACCCGTACCGTTTGGGTCTCCTCAGCGAAGAGCAAGAGGATGACGGCTCACGCTTTGACAACGACTACTTCTGGGCGGTGGATCCCCTGGATGGCACCCTCTCTTTTAGCCAATCCTCCCCCGGTTATGCGGTCTCAATTGCCTTGGTTGCAAGATCTGGAACCCCTGTAATCGCTGCCGTCTATGATCCACCCCGCCACACCCTCTATGCCGCGATTCGCGGCCAGGGGGCGTGGCGTAACAGCGAGCGTTGGCAACCGCTCCTCCCCCCCGCCGCCTCTTCACCACTCACCCTGATCTGTGATCAGACACTCCTCGCTGCACCCGACTATCGACAAATCATCCATCAACTGGAGACCATCGCGGATCGAGCAGGTTTTAGTGGTGTCGCCGTCCACCCCGGAGGAGGTGCAGTGATGAATAGCTGTCAGGCGCTGGAGATGCACCCCGCCTGCTACTTTAAACGCCCCAAAAAGGTCGCCGGAGGAGGCTCTCTCTGGGATTTTGCAGCCACGGCCCTCCTCTTCGCAGAGATGGGCGGAGTCGCCTGCAACTTTAAGGGGGAACCTCTGGAGCTGAATCGTCAGGAATCGCTGTTTATGAACCGGGAGGGTGTCCTCTACAGCACTGTCCCCCAATTAGTTTCTGAGCTTGCTGCCCATATTCCTCAACTTGTCTAATCTGTCTGCTGTGGAGATTAAATATCCAACTTCAACTAACAAAGGAGACGGTGATCGCGCCGCTCCACCCCTTCACTTATGGTCTGACAGAGATCGCGCAGCTCCTCCATCGACAGCACCGTCAACAGCCGCCCCACCAGTTCGGGATTAAGGCGAATGGTACAGGGGCTACCATCACTCAGTTCAGCGACATTCATCTCCAGAGGTAACCGTTCAGACCCCCCTGCTTTTTTAACCCTCACCCCTACCCTCTCCCGCTGGGAGAGGGAGATCAGGTG
>JADFYS010000279.1 GCA_015232955.1 Gammaproteobacteria bacterium | reverse complement strand
TCATAACGCACGACAGCAAGGATGCAGGAGGTAGTGCGAAGCAGGAGCCGGAGCCGAGAAGAGTCGCGCTTATCGGCTTTCTGGAACCAGCGTTTCCAGGTATCTTGGGTATACCCTACGCTCAGATCACGGAAGCTGTTAAATGACCGCATAACCACCAGCCCAATTCATTAGATTCAGACACCGCGGGAGTGACGGCGCAAGAATCCGATCCCCGCACCAACTAGAGGGAGAAGCGTGTCATGACACTGTTATTCAACAGGGAGCAGCACCTGTGAAGCTCTTTTATCATCGCTATAGCTTCATGCGTCAGCGGCTGCTGCGCAATCTTTTTTTCGCTTCGTTGTTCACGATTGCCGGGATCGCCATCTATCTTATCGCTATCCTCTACCCCTCATTTAGCCACTCTCTCATCGAACAGAGCGAACAGAATGCGGTGCGCATCGCCAAACACATGGGAGCCATGCTCAACCCGGGTCTGTACCAAAGCAACCCCGAGCAGACAGCAGAGGAGGAGGAGGAGATCCTCGCCCATATGGAGGATCTGGGGCTCTACAAGTTGCGTCTATTTTCGGCCGAAGGGGAGATCCTCTACTCCAGCCAGAACGATGAGATCGGCGAGATCAACCATAAATCGTACTTTCATCAGCGTGTCGCCAAGGGTGAGATCTATAGCAAACTGGTGGTAAAGGGCGAAGAGACCGCAGAAGGGGTGCAGTACCAACGCCATGTGGTTGAGACTTATGTCCCGAACATGGTAGAGGATCAGTTTATCTCTGCGGTGGAGGTCTACTACGACATCACCCCCAGCTATACCACCCTCTCATCTCAGTATCAACAGACAGTCATCATCGTTCTTCTCCTCACCTCTATTCTCCTCATCTACCTCATTGTCGTTCTGCAACGGGCCGGCAACGCCTACCTGGAGAGAGAGAGGGGAAGAGTAGAGATCGAACAGTTGGGGCAGCGCTGGAAACAGCTGCTCAACTCGGTGAGTGAAGGGGTCATCGGCATCGACCTCGATCACCGGCTCACCTTTATCAATCCCGCGATGTACCACCTGTTGCAGATCGATCCAGCGCAGGATCTCAGCCACACCCGATTCAGCGATCTCTTCCACCACTGCGACCATCAGGGACGCCACTACCTCTCTCAGGAGGACTTTTTCTCCCGCACCGTTCACAACCACGCCCCCTACCGCAGCGACCCCGGAGATCATCTCCAACGCCAGGATGGCACCCTCTTTCCGGCTGCCATCTCCTCCTCTCCCCTCATCGACCACCAGAACGCTCTCATCACCGGTGTCGTCGCCACCTTTAGTGATATTAGTGAGCAGGTTCGGGATCAGAAACAGCTCCGCCTTGCCGCATCCGTCTTCAACTCGGCGCGGGAAGGGATCATGATCACCAACCGCTTAGGAACTATCGTCGAGGTGAACGAGGCGTTTGGCACAATTACCGGCTATTCACGCAGTGAAGTGATCGGCAAAACTCCCTCTATTCTTAAATCCGGGCGCCAGTCGCCTGAGTTTTATGCCGAAATGTGGGAGACGCTCATCACAACCAAGTTCTGGAGCGGTGAGATCTGGAACCGCCACAAAAAGGGGCATATTTTTGCCGAACAGCTCACCATTAGTGCCGTCAGTGATATCGAAGGGGAGATCCAGCACTATGTCGCCCTCTTCTCCGATATTACCCAGCAGCTGACCCAACTGGAACACCTCGAAAATATCGCCCACTACGACAATCTGACCGGGCTGCCCAACCGCACGCTACTCCACGATCGCCTCTCGGTCAGCATCGCACACTCGAAACGGAGCGGCGATCTTCTTGCGGTCTGTCTCCTCGATCTCGACGGTTTTAAACCGGTCAATGACACCTATGGTCATGAAGCGGGGGATCATCTCCTGAAAGAGGTCGCACGACGACTCCTTGAGACCATTCGTGCCGAAGATACCGCTCTTCGCCTCGGCGGCGACGAATTTGTCCTGCTCGTGGGCTACCTGAAAAATATCAATGAGTGTGAACTGACCCTCAACCGCATCCTCAACAAAATCGCCGAGCCGGTTACCATTGGCGAAAATAGTGTCAAGGTGAGTGGTAGCCTTGGGGTGACTCTCTTCCCCGGTGACAGTGCTGATCCCGATCTTCTTCTCCGTCACGCCGACCAGGCGATGTATGTCGCCAAAGAGAGTGGGAAAGGGGTCTTCCATATCTTTGATACCACCCTCGCCTCGCAGAAAAAACAGAACCGTGCCACTATCGAGCGGATGACCCATGCCATCCATAATGGACAGATGGAGCTCTACTATCAACCCAAAGTGGACTGCTCACTCAGCACCATTATCGGGGTCGAGGCGCTACTCCGCTGGAATCATCCGATTATGGGCGTTCGCCTCCCCGGTGAATTTCTCCCCCTAATCACCCAGGAAGATCTGATCGCGGACCTCGGAGACTGGGTGATCGACAAGTCCCTACAGCAGTTACAACAGTGGCATGAGATGGGGATTAAGATCTCGGTCAGCGTCAATGTCTCTGCCATTCAGTTTCTACGCAAGGACTTCTCATCCCGTTTTGATCAGATCCTCGCCCGCTACTCCCCTGAACTCATTCGCCATATTGAGATCGAGATCCTCGAATCCGCAGCACTACAAGATCTCAAACTGGCAAGGGAGATCATCGACCACTACTGTGAACGGGGGATCTCCTTTGCCTTGGATGACTTTGGCACCGGCTACTCCTCCCTCGTCCACCTCAAACATCTCACCATTAACACCCTGAAGATTGATCGTGGCTTTGTCCGCAATATGCTCGTCAACCCAGGTGATTTAGCGATTACCCAAGGGGTGATCGGTCTCGCCGAAGCATTTCAGTACAAAGTTGTGGCGGAGGGGGTAGAGACCATTGAACATATTTTAATGCTAATGGAGCTGGGCAGCCCCATCCTGCAAGGTTTTGCCATCGCCCGTCCCATGCCTGGAGCTCAACTACCCGAGTGGTACCGGAATTTTGAACCCGATCCGCGCTGGCGAGTCGCCTTTGGCACCTATCCCAAACGCGCCGATTTTGACCTGCTGTTAATGGAGGTGTTTCACCACCACTGGCTGGAAGAGCTTCTGCACTGTACCAATGAGCAGATCTCTCACCACGATAAGGGGTGTCGCTTTGACTATCACAACTGCCGTCTCACCCGCTGGTACTCGGAGCAGGGGTTACCCCGCTACGGCAACATCTCAGGCCTCAGCCAGATTGGCATCCTCCATCGTGAGGTTCACGATCTCCAGCTACAGCTGAAAAAGGCTCAAGGAGAGGGGATTCGACAGCAGATTATCAAAGAGCTGGAGCAACTCAATCAGAAACTGCTCTCGCATCTGCGTCAGCTCAGATTAGAGATCGCCAAGCACGAACAGAGATAAAATCGGCCATAACCAAAACCCACTATACCCAAGATACTTGGAAACGCTGGATTTCAGGGAGTCGAGAAGTGTGGCTATTCAAGGCATGAAGCCGCATGAATAGTC
>JADFYS010000278.1 GCA_015232955.1 Gammaproteobacteria bacterium | reverse complement strand
AAATTTCATCTGGAGATGGTCTCAAGGTGGCAGGAGGCTAACCGGCTGGGCGGGTTAGCCCGCACCAATCTCCACCAGCGTCTCGTCGGGGCTGACCGCGTCCCCTTTCTGAACATAGATCTCTTTGACTACGCCACTGATGGGGGACTGGATCTCGGTCTCCATCTTCATCGCCTCGGTGACAAGCAGTGCTGCCCCAGCTTCGACCTGATCGCCCACCTTGACCAGAACCTCGACAATATTTCCCGGCATATTGGTGGTGATGTGACCCTCTGATGTCGGTTTCGGTCGTTTCCCTTGAATCGATCCTTTGACCGCCCCTTCGGCGCCCCCTCCAAGCATAATTTCGTCCAGAGTCTCAACCATCAGCTCTTGGGGAATGCCATCGACGGTGAAATAGAAGTTCCGTTTCTGCTCCCCTCTATGGCCGGCTCCGGTCATTTTGACATGGTACGATTCGCCGTGAAGAGAGATATTAAACTCGGTCGGTGTCGCTTCAGCGGAGGGGCGATCGCTGCTCGGGATCGGTTCGAGCGCTTCGGGGGTGAGGGTGCCCGCTTCGCGCTGTTCCAGGAACTGTCGTCCCACCTCGGGGAACATTGCGACCGAGAGGACATCCTCTTCACTTTTGGCGAGATCCCCCACCTCGCGTCGCAGTCGATCCATCTCTGGCGGAAGGTGATCCGCGGGACGCCCTTCGATGGGGGTCTGGCTGCCGATGGCTTGCTGTCGTAGTCCGCTATCGACCTCTCCCGGTGCCTTGCCATAGCCACCCTGAAGGTAGCGTTTTACCTCGTTGGTGATACTCTGATAGCGTTTTCCGGAGAGGATATTGAGTACCGCCTGAGTGCCGACAATCTGGGAGGTCGGGGTGACCAGTGGTGGGTAGCCGAGATCTTTGCGTACCGCCGGAATCTCCGCCAGCACCTCTTGCATTCGTCCCAGAGCGTTCTGTTCGCGTAGCTGATTGGCGAGGTTGGAGATCATCCCCCCCGGCACCTGACTCACCTGAACCCGGGTATCGACACCGGTGTAGTCGCTCTCAAACTGATGGTATTTTTTGCGCACGGAATAGAAATAGAGGCCGATCTCCTGCAACGCCTCAAGATCGAGGCCGCTATCATACTCTGTGCCGCGCAAGGCAGCGACGATACTCTCTGTCGGCATATGGGAGGTACCACCGGCAAAGGAGGAGATGGCGCTATCGATATGGTTGCAGCCGCTCTCAATCGCCTTTAGATGGCACATCTCTGCCAGTCCGGCGGTGGCGTGGCAGTGGAGGTGGAGCGGTAGATCAACGGCATCCCGCAACGCCTTAATCAGCTCGGCGGTGGTGTACGGGGTGAGTAGTCCGGCCATATCCTTGATGCAGATGGAGTCACTCCCCATCGCTGCCAGCTCTTTTGCCATTTTGATGTAGTCATCAATGTGGTGTACCGGGCTGACGGTGTAGCTGATGGTCCCTTGGGCGTGTTTACCCGCCTCACGGGTCGCCTCAATCGCGGTACGCAGATTGCGCATATCATTGAGGGCGTCAAAGATGCGAAAGACATCCATCCCGTTGTCAGCGGCCTTCTGCACAAAGGCGCGCACCACATCATCGCTATAGTGGCGATAGCCGAGGAGGTTCTGTCCCCGTAACAGCATCTGAAGCCGGGTATCGGGAAGTGCCTGGCGTAGTTTGCGCAGCCGCTCCCATGGATCCTCTTTTAGAAAGCGGAGGCAGGCGTCAAAGGTGGCGCCTCCCCAACACTCCAGCGACCAGAAGCCGACAGCGTTGAGCTTGTCGCAGATGGGGATCATATCCTCGGTGCGCATCCGGGTGGCGATGAGCGACTGGTGAGCATCCCGCAGGATGACATCGGTGATGTGGACTCTGTTATGCATCGGAAAACCTCGTATCAGAAACCGGTATGGGCAACGGTCGCCGCGGCGAGAACCAGGGCGAGATCGTCACGACTTAACTTGCGCTGGAAGCGGGTCAGTTCGGGGTGCGCTTCGACAAAACCGGTGTTAAATTGACCGGATCGAAACGCGGGGTGGCGTAAAATCTGTAAGTAGTAGGGGATGGTGGTCTTGATGCCGTAGAGTCCCATATCGAGCAGCGCCCGCTCTCCACGGTTGATGGCATCCTCCCACCTCAAGGCCCAGACAATCACCTTGGCCAACATCGAGTCATAGTAGGGTGGAACCTCGTAACCGGTGTAGATGGCAGTATCGGTGCGAACACCGGGGCCGCCGGGGGCGTAGTAGCGGGAGATACGGCCAAAACTGGGGAGAAACCCGTTGCGCGGATCCTCTGCATTAACCCGAAACTGGATCGCAAAGCCACGGCGGATGATCTCATCCTGACGGAAGCGCAGTGGCAGTCCGGCAGCGATACGGATCTGCTCTTCGACGATATCGACCCCGGTCACCGCTTCGGTGATGGTGTGTTCCACCTGTACCCGGGTGTTCATCTCCATAAAGTAGAAGCGGCCATCGTGATCGAGGAGAAACTCTACGGTCCCGGCGTTGGTGTACCCTACCGCTTTGGCGGCAAGGACAGAGAGACCTCCGATATATTGTCGTTGCGCCTCGTCGAGCTGGGGGGAGGGGGCGATCTCGATCAGCTTCTGGTTTCGGCGCTGAACCGAACAGTCCCGTTCATAGAGGTGGATGGCGTTACCGAGAGAGTCTGCCAGTATCTGCACTTCGATATGGCGTGGATTGATGACACATTTTTCAAGAAAGATCTCTGCCCGGCCAAACGCCTTGGTCGCTTCGGAGATGACGCGATCATAATTTTTACGCAGATCTTGTGGCGAATCGCAGCGACGAATACCACGGCCACCGCCACCAGAGGTCGCCTTGAGCATCACCGGATAGCCCACCTCATCTGCCAGTTTGAGCGCCTCGTCGATATTGGCGAGGTTGCCGTCGGAGCCGGGGGTGACCGGTAGCCCCGCCTGACGCATCGCTGCTCTCGCCTGAGTCTTATCCCCCATACGATGGATCACCTCGGCACTGGGACCGATAAAGGTGATCCCGCGACGGGCACACGCCCGCGCCAGTTCAGGATTTTCCGAAAGGAAACCGTACCCGGGGTGGAGGGCGTCACACCCGGTAGAGACGGCGAGGTTGACGATACGGTGGATATTGAGATAACCGGAGAGGGGATCGCTGCCCAGGCTATAGGATTCATCCGCCTTTTTGACATGGAGAGAGAAGCGATCGGCCTCGGCGTAGATGGCAACGGAGCGGATCCCCATCTCGTAACAGGCGCGGATGATTCGTACCGCAATTTCGCCGCGGTTGGCGATGAGGACTTTTCTAATCATGATCTTATTTGCATCTCTTCTGGCTCCATTTCGCCGATTTTAAGAGGGGGGGTATACCCAAGAACCCGTTTGACCGCAGTATCATACCTATTCTTGGTAAAAATATGGATAATTTCTGGCCCGAGGTGATTCACCCCCTAATGCGGTTCAGTTCAGGTATTGGCACCGGTGTATATCCGGGCAATCTCCCCCTGAAAGGCTGCGATCACCC
>JADFYS010000277.1 GCA_015232955.1 Gammaproteobacteria bacterium | reverse complement strand
ATGTTGATAGATATGTGCAGCGGTCAACTGCGGATTTTAAGTTCAATGGTTGGGGACTTCTTTTCAGTCACTAATTATTTTTTGAACTTATGTTCAGCAAAATATATATTATATTGAGAAGGTAATCGAATCTCAATTTATGGCTCATTTGTTAGCCGTAATCCTATCTAAGACAAAACCGCTACACGCTGTCGGAGCCGAGGCCACGACCGAGAACAATATCTTTGAGTTTGGCCACCGCCTCGAGCTGGATCTGGCGTACCCGTTCACGGGTCACCCCGAGTTCAAGGCCGATCTCTTCCAGTGTCTCCGGCCCCTCTCCATTAATTCCAAACCGGCGTTCTACCACCAGCCGCTGTTTCGGCTTTAACAGCTGTAACCACGCCTCTACATGTTGTTGCATCGTTTCGTGGACCAACTGCTCAAACGGACCGTAAAACGCATCGTCTGGGAGGGTCTCCAACACCGTCGTTCCACTCTCGTCATTGACTGGGGCATCGACCGATACGGTATGTTCATTAAAATTGAGCATCCGCCTCACCTCCTCTACCGGCCGATCCACCATCGCTGCAACCTCCTCCGGTCTCGGTTCATGCTCCAGGGTCTGGGCAAGTTGGCGAATTGCCCGGAGATAGACATTGATCTCTTTGGCGATATGGACCGGGAGACGAATGGTACGGTTCTGGTTCATCACTCCGCGCTCGATCGATTGCCGAATCCACCAGGTGGCGTAGGTTGAAAAACGGAACCCTTTATCGGGATCATACTTCTCTACCGCTCGAATCAGCCCCAGATTACCCTCTTCAATCAGATCGAGTAGCGGTAACCCCCGGTGGAGATATCTTTTGGCGATTTTGACCACCAGACGCAGGTTGGAGACAATCATCCGCTGTCGCGCTTTGTCATCCCCCTGGTGCACTCTGCGTGAGAGTTCCTGCTCTTCATCTGCACGAAGAAGGTTGGTATAACCGATCTCTTTGAGATAGATTCGTGCCGCGTCCCGTTCAAATTCGGTAAAGAGATCGCCCTTCTCTATCACCAGACTCTCCGCCCCCAGAGATTGCAGCTCATCGAGAGAGTCAGGAGTCTGCGCCTGCTCTTCCACCGTTGCCTGATGGTCATCACTATCCTGTTTTGTCATCACGCGGCCTTTACCCTGCAGGCAGTAGTTGCGTGGGATCTATCGGCTTACCATTTTTTCGAATCTCAAAGTGAAGTACCACCCCTTTCCGACTATCCTTTCCCATCTCTGCTATCTTCTGCCCTTTATTGACCGCCATTCCTTCACGCACCAGTAGCCTGCGATTATGACCGTACGCGCTAAGATAACGACTATTATGTCGAATAATGATCAGATTTCCATATCCTTTTAATCCGTCCCCACTATAAACCACTTCCCCCGCCTCTGCTGCAGTAATTGCTGCCCCAAGGGTACCCGCTATATCGATCCCTTTTCGCCCTTTTTTAGGGTTAAACCCAGCGGTAACGCTCCCTTTCGCCGGTCTACTCCACTGTAGTGGGCCCTTGCGCTCCTTGACTGAGGTGACCGATGGACTCTTTTTCACCCCCTGCACCTTCGCTGTGTTGACCTCCTTTTTGGGAGGTTGTCTCTTAGGCTCTTCCCGCTTAGGTTCTTCCCGCTTCACTGTAGGGGGTGTTGGAGGAGGCTGAACCTCTCCTCCAGTGCTCCCGCCGCCAGAAGAGGATACGGGTGCAGGAGCGTTGGGGGGTGGGGGCGTTGGCGTTCTAATCTGGGTCGAGGGCACCTTCCCCGTGACGGCGGGCGCTTCTTTGCGCTCAACTTTAACCGGAGGAGAGGGTGAATCGGGGCGAGACGCTGTCGCAGGAGGCGGTCTACTCTCCTGCACCGCTGCGACTACAACCTCCTCTCTCTCTCCATTTTCAGTCTCTGCTATCTCTGGCATATCCCCGATATAACGGTTGTGAGGAGGGATTAGGAGCAACTCCTGGCCAACAAAGATGGTGTAAGGGGGAGAGAGGCTGTTCCAGGCAGCAATCTCACGATAGTCAGTGTCGTAGTGGAGTGAGAGGGCGTAGAGCGTCTCCCCCGCAGAGACCCGATGCTTCACAAAATAAGGCTCGTGATACGCCACCTTCAGCTCACCACAGGCGGTGGTCAGGGTAATCAGGATGGCAGCTACCGCCGATACCCGCCCCGAGAACAGAGACATTACCTGACTATCAGATAGGTCACACCCACCAGAAGCACCAATAGCCAGCCTATCTGCTCCACATACTGTCGCAATAGAGGCTCCATTCGCGGCCCTCCCCAACGCACCGCCCCCGCAACAAGGTAAAACCTGGCTCCTCTGCCCACTGCAGATGCCAATATAAACAGCGGCAGGTTCATCACCAGCACCCCCGCAGAGATGGTAAAGAGTTTATAGGGTATGGGGGAGAACCCCGCAAGGAGTACCACCCAGATCCCCCACAGATCAAACCACTCCATCGCCTGCTGCAGTTTGTCTGCATAACCCAACTCAACCAGCCACGGTTGCAGAAGTCCAAAACCGAAGTAGCCAAGCAGATAGCCCGCTACCCCCCCCAGAGTTGAGGCCAATGTCGTCACAAGTGCATAACGCCACGCCCGTTGTGGTTGAGCGAGCACCATCGGTGCCAGCATCACATCGGGCGGTATCGGAAAAAACGAGGATTCTGCAAACGAGAGGGCGCCAAGATAGCGCACCGCATACCGATGCTCTGCCCAGAGGAGTACCCTATCGTAGAGTTTCGTAAAAATCATTCATCACTTCCGTCAGGATGATGTAGAGCCGCGCCAGGTTTAAACAGCAGTCCCCCCCAACATCGGCACAAATTTCACCGCTTCAAGCCACTGCTCCTCGAACTCATCCCCCCTGCGGGTGATAGCGAGCAGTTGCTGCTCTTCAGTTCCCCCTACCGGCAGAACTAAACGCCCGCCCTCCGTCAACTGCTGGAGCAAGGTCTGGGGGATGGTTGAAGGGGCGGCAGTCACCACAATTGCATCAAAAGGGGCGTAGCGCTCCCACCCCTCATAACCATCGCCAAAGCGTTGATAGGCGTTTCTCACCCCCACCTGACGGAGGTTGGATCGGGCGCGTTCATAAAGTGAGCGGATGCGTTCTATGGTCAACACCTCGCGACAGAGGGTCGCCAGGATCGCGGTCTGATAGCCACATCCGGTACCGATCTCTAACACTTTATCGGGGTTATCCGCCACAACCACCTCACTCATGCGCGCCACAATGTAGGGTTGAGAGATGGTCTGCCCCAGTCCGATCGGAAGAGCCGAGTTCTCATAGGCACGGCTCGACAGCGCCTCATCCATAAAGAGATGACGGGGAACCGTCTTTATCGCCTCCAGCACGCCACTGTGGCGAATCCCCATCTGTTGTAGCTGAGCGACCAACCTTTCGCGACTGCGCAACGAGGTCATACCATACCCCTGAAGATCGGGACGGTTCATCCTAAAATCCGCAGTTGGACACCGTGAAGGGTGCGTTTGTGGCGGTGCAGTGCAAGGCACAACGACGCGTAATAG
>JADFYS010000276.1 GCA_015232955.1 Gammaproteobacteria bacterium | reverse complement strand
CTGGTGGGGGTCAGCCCCGAAAACCTGCCTCCGGCGGCGACCCGACTGCGGCGCCTGCTCCATTTCGGACAGACACTCCAGTCCCACGCCCTCCACTTCTTTCACCTCGCCAGCCCCGATCTCCTCTTCGGTTTTGAGAGTGATGTCGCCCTTCGTAATATTGTCGCCGTCCTCGACGCCTACCCTGAGATCGCCCTTCACGGGGTCAAAATCCGCAAATATGGGCAAGAGATCATTCAGGCGATCACCGGTAAACGGGTACACGGTTCAGCAGTAGTTCCCGGAGGGATGAATGCAGCGCTATCAACACAACAGCAGGAGACCCTGCTCCGCAACTTTGGGGAGATCGATCGCTGGTGTGAAGAGGCGCTGGCGCTGATCATCCGTCTCCATCAGGCCGCCCTCCCCTATCATGACGAGTTCGCCACCATCCCGACCCACTATCTCAGTCTGAGTGGGGAAACGGGGGCACTGGAGCTCTACCATGGTGGACTTCGGGTCAAAAACAGGGATGGGACCCTCCGCCATGATCATTACGATTACCACCACTACGGCCAACTGATCCACGAAGAGGTGAAGTCGTGGTCCTACATGAAGTTCCCCTATCTCGCCGAGCTTGGATCAGAGGAGGGGTGGTATCGGGTTGGGCCGCTGGCGCGGGTCAACAACTGTGATCAGATCACCACCCCCCGCGCGGAGAAGGCGCGACGAGAGTTTATCTCGGCCAATGGCGGTGGTGTGGTACACGCCACACTGGGCTACCACTGGGCGAGAATGATCGAGTCGCTCCACTGTGCCGAGAGTATCCGGCAGTTACTCCAGGATCCCCAGCTCTCTACCGGAGATCTGGAGGTCAGGGGAGAGCGGCAGCAGCGCGGGATCGGGGTGATTGAGGCGCCGCGCGGCACCCTCTTTCACCACTATGAGATCGACGAGCAGGATCTTGTGACCAAGGCCAACCTCATCGTCTCCACCACCAGCAATAATCAGGCGATGAATGAGTCGATCCGTCAGGTGGCCAACCGCTATCTGCGTGGACGGGAGCTGACCGACCCTCTGCTCAACCAGATTGAGGTGGCGATTCGCGCCTATGATCCCTGTCTCTCCTGCGCCACCCACGCCTTGGGCAAGATGCCACTACAGATCGAACTACAGAGCATCGAGGGGCGCGTCATTGATCGTATCAGTCGCAACAGCCTGGGAGGGATCGAACGGTGATGAGTGGCACCCTCCTCATCTTTGGGATCGGCAACCCCTCTCGCGGTGACGATGCCCTCGGTCCGATGGTCATCTCTGCCCTCGAACAGCAGCTAGAGCGTGACCCCAGAGTGGCACTACTCACCGATTTTCAGCTTCAGGTGGAACATACACTGGATATGGAAGGTAGAGAGCAGATCCTCTTCGTCGACGCCTCGCTCACTGCCGCGCCCCCCTTTCAGCTCGAACCGCTCACCCCCTCCCCCGTCTCCGGCTTCACCACCCATCAACTCCACCCCGCAGCCCTGCTCGACCTCTATCAAACGCTATTCAAAACCCCGCCCCCCACCTGCCCTTCTCCTCTCTATCCCCGGGATTAACTTTGAGTTGGGTCAACCGCTCACCCCGCTCGCCCAGAGCGGTCTCGAACAGGCGATGGTATGGCTCATGGAACTTATATCGGGAGCAGAACGAACCCCATTTTTCAACCCATCTGCCGCATAGGGGAGAAGAACACCGTGAAAAAACAGCTTCAACCGATCCTTCAACAGCACCACAATGACCCTCTGGAGCTGTTGCAGATCCTGCTTAAGGTGCAGTATCAGTTTCACCACATCCCTGCCGAAGCGATCACTATTATCGCCGATGCCCTCTATATCTCGCGCAGCCAGGTCGTCGCCCTTATCGACTTTTACAGCTTCCTCCATCAACAGTCGCGGGGGGAGTATGAGATCCTCATCAGCAACTCCATCACCGATATGATGCTGGAGAACGGCAAGGTGATTGCCCAGTTCTGCACCACGCTTGGGATCAAAGAGGGAGAGACCCGTGGCGATAACCGGGTCTCGGTCGCTACCACCTCCTGCAGTGGAATGTGCGATCAGGGACCGGCCGGGCTGATTAACGGAATCGCCGTCCCCCGTCTCACTCCGCAGCGGATTGAGACCATCTGCGCCCTGATTGAACGCCGTACTCCACTGGAGGCGTGGCCGCAGGATCTGTTTGCGGTCGCAACCAATATTCAGCAACGCCACCTCTTGCTGAACCACCCCTACAGCCCCGGGGCGGCGATTCGCGCCACCTTTGTTCGCGGAAAGGAGGCGACTCTGGAGGAGATTGAGCGTTCAAAACTGCGTGGCCGGGGGGGGGTGCCGGTTTTAATACCGCCCTCAAGTGGCACTTCTGTCACGACTCCTATACCCATGGCGAGTCGGCCTTGGTCTGTGACAGCCAGCAGCGCGATAACCCCCTCCTCGCCCCCATTGTCATCTGTAATGCCGATGAGGGGGAGCCGGGAACCTTTAAAGATCGGGTCCTGCTCACTGAATGGGCCGATCAACTGATGGAAGGGATGACCGTCTGCGCCGCAATCATCGGTGCCGTCCGTGGATTTATCTACCTCAGAGGAGAGTACCGCTACCTTGAACCCCTACTCCAGCAGCGGTTGCAACAGCGGAGAGAGGACAAACTTCTCGGCAAGAGTATCCTCGGCCTGAAGCTCCGCTTTGACATTGAGATCCACCTCGGTGGTGGTGCCTATATCTGTGGTGAAGAGTCGGCACTCATCGACTCGCTTGAGGGAAAACGGGGGATCCCGAGAAATCGCCCCCCGTTTCCGGTCACAGAAGGGTTTCTCGGGCTGCCGACGGTGGTCGACAATGTCGAGACCTTTGTCGCAGCGGCAGCGATTGCCGAAGAGGGAGGGGCGTGGTTTACTCGCTACGGCAGCAGCGAATCGAGCGGGAGCAAACTATTTACGGTCTCTGGTGACTGCGCTCGCCCCGGGGTCTATGAGTTTCCGTTTGCGATCCCTCTACGCGAGCTGCTCACCGCTGCGGGAGCCGATCCCGAACTGTTGGGGGTGCAGGTGGGGGGCCCCTCCGGTCAGTTTGTCGTCCCCGCCGAGTTCGAGCGCCGCCTCTGCTTTGAGGATCTCGCAACCGGCGGCTCGGTGATCATCTTCAACCAACAGCGGAACCTCTTTGATATTGTGCAGAACTTCACCCACTTTTTTGCCCACGAGAGCTGTGGTTTCTGCACCCCGTGCCGCGTCGGCACCACCCTGCTTAAACGCCTGTTTGACAAGATACATGGTGGTTTCGGCTCCGCCGCAGATCTCAAGGAGTTAGTGGAGATCGCTGAGATTATTCAGGCAAGCAGCCACTGCGGTTTGGGGCAGAGCGCCTCCAACCCGATCCTCTCTACCCTGAAACGGTTTCCTAACCTCTATAAAATGCAGATGAAACAGCGAAGTTTCGAGCCAGGGTTTGATCTGGATCAGGCGCTCGCCACCGCTCGGCAACTGAGCCGTCGCGATGATGCGGCAGCCCACCTTGCACAGCGGG
>JADFYS010000275.1 GCA_015232955.1 Gammaproteobacteria bacterium | reverse complement strand
GTCTTGCCAAAGCCGACATCACCACAGATGAGGCGATCCATCGGTCGCGGGTTCTGCATATCGGCGACCACAGCGTGAATAGCGTCCTCCTGATCCGGGGTCTCTTCAAAGGGGAAGGCGGCGGAGAACTGCTGGTAGGCCCCCTCATCCAGCGGGTAGGCGAGGCCCACCTGCGCCTCGCGTTTGGCGTAGATCTCCAGCAGTTCAGCCGCAATATCGCGGATCTTCTCTTTTGCCTTGCGCTTCGCCTTCTCCCACTGCCCACTTCCGAGGCGGTGGAGTGGGGCTTTGTCGGGAACCACTCCGGTGTAGCGGCTGATAAGGTCGAGAGAGGTGACCGGGACATAGAGCTTGTCGCCACCAGCATACTCCAGGGTGAGAAACTCCGCTTCACACCCTCCGGCGCTGAGGCGTTGCAGTCCGAGAAAGCGGCCGACACCGTGATCTTCGTGGACCACCGCATGGCCGATCTGCAGTTCGGCGAGGTTGCGGACTACAGCATCGCTGTCGCGTTTACGACGGCTGCGTCGTCGCCGCTGCAGCACTTGATTGCCGAAGAGCTGCGATTCGGTGATAACCGCCAGCGGTGGCTCTTGCAGGAGTAGCCCCGCTTCGAGGGGGGCGATGGTGATCCCCAGCGGTTGGGGCAGGGTGGTGAACTCCTGCCAGTTGCTGACCCTTGTGGGCCGAATATCAATTCCGTTGAGCAGCTGCTGTACCACCTCCAGCCGTCCCGGAGATTCGGCGACAAATAGTGTCCTCCCCTTAAACTGTGCCAGAAACTGTTCGAGCCGGGCGGAGGGGGTTTTGGCGCGACCATCCAGGGTGAGGGAGGGGGGGGTGGCAGCGGCAAGATTGTAGTTGTGGCGGTTTTGACCGTCGCTCTCAAATGAGGAGAAGTGATGGCGGGGGAGGGTCTTGAATTTTGCGTAGAGTTCATCTTTGGCGAGAAAAAGACGCTGTGGTGGCAGCGGTGGGCGTTCACTCTCATATTTTGCCAACCCATAGCGCTCCTGATACTCGGTGGCAAATTTTTCGATCGCCCCATCCACCCCTTCGCCGGTAAAGAGGAGGGTCTCGGGGGGGAGATAGTCAAACAGGGTCTGCAGTGCATCAAAAAAGAGGGGGAGGTACTGTTCAACCCCCGGTGGGGTGAGACCGTTGCTGAGATCACGATAGATCACATTACGCTGGGGATCCCCCTCAAACTGTTCGCGAAAGCGCTGCCGAAACTGGCGGATCGCCTCGCTATCCAGAGGGAACTCCCGTGCTGGGAGGAGATTGATCTCGTCAATTTTGTCACCGGAGCGCTGGGTATCGGGGTCGAAGGCGCGAATGGTCTCGACTTCATCATCAAACAGTTCAATGCGAAAGGGGACTCTGCTCCCACTGGGAAAGAGATCCAGCAAGCTGCCGCGAACAGAGAACTCACCATGTTCCATCACCTGTTGTACACAGCTGTAGCCGTGTGCCTCGAGACGGAGGCGCATCGCCTCCAGCGGCAGGGAGTCACCCACCTCGACCACCAGACTGCTCGCTTCAATGTAGCTGCGGGGGGGGAGGCGCTGCATCAGGGTGGCCGCCGGCACCACCAGAACGCCCCTCTGGGTCAGCGGGAGGTGGTAGAGGCTGCGCAGCCGGTCAGAGATGATGTCCTGATGGGGTGAGAAGCGGTCGTAGGGGAGGGTCTCCCAGTCGGGAAAAGGGAGGAGAGGGAGGCCTCTCTTGGGGTCGAGATAGAACTGCAACTCCTCGAGCAGACGGTTGGTCCCCTGCATATCGGCAGTCACCACCAGCAGAAAACCGTTGTGATTGAGTGCGGCTTGGCTCAGGGCGAGACCGGCACCACTTCCGTAGAGGGAGCCCCACCGGCTCGAAAAAGCGGCTTGGGTGTGAACTGGGAGAGTGGGAAGAGGGGAAGGGGGTGGGGTAGCAGGCATATCAGTAGAGAGGTTGGGTAGTGAAGAGCAAATTTCGTTTCTGGAGTCGGCTGTTGATCTGAGGGAGTTGATTGGGTTGAGATCTTCTGGTGTGGTCAGCACGCTATTGTATGCCAACCCAAGGCAGAGGGTATAATGGTCCCATGAAAAAAAACCGCTTTCTCAAATGGCTCGATGAGCTTCCCTATCCGATGCTCATCCTGCCGGCACTGCTCCTTGGACTGGCACCGTTTACGCCAGAACCCCATCTGCTGGAGAAACTTCGCTGGCTGTCGCAGGGAGAACTCTCTCGGGCGATCGATATCTTTGATCTCTTTCTCCATGCGACGCCCCTTATTCTGCTTGTGGTAAAAGTTGGCCGTTCCCTGCTGTTGCGACAGGGTGGGTCATCTGATCCCCATGAGGATCAAGGGCGTTGATCCATCTGCAAGAGCACCACCTCATAGGCGCTTTCTCTCGACAAGGAACCTCTTTTTATGCCTTTTCGTGACCTGCGCGAGTTCCTCTCTTTTCTTGAGCAGAAGGGCGATCTCAAACGAATTGCCCCTGTGGTGGATCCCCATCTTGAGATGACCGAGATCTCGATGCGTGCACTTCACGCCTCGGGACCGGCGCTCCTCTTTAGCCAGCCTGCCCGGGGTGAAATTCCGGTACTGACCAACCTCTTTGGTACGGTGGAGCGGGTAGCGCAGGGGATGGGGGGCGATTCTCTCGCTTCGCTGCGCGAGATCGGTACCCTGCTGTCGCAACTGCGCGAGCCGGAGCCTCCTCGCGGGGTGCGTGATGCCTGGAGTAAACTGCCGCTGCTCAAACAGGTGCTGTCGATGTCGCCAAAAGAGGTGCGCCGCGCCCCCTGTCAAGAGGTGGTACTGGAGGGGGGTGAGGTTGATCTCCATCGTCTGCCGCTGATGACCTGTTGGCCGGAAGATGTGGCACCACTTATCACCTGGGGGTTGGTGGTGACTCGGGGACCCGATAAAGAGCGGCAGAATCTGGGGATCTATCGCCAACAGCTGCTGGCCAAAAACCGGGTGATTATGCGTTGGTTGTCGCACCGGGGCGGTGCCCTCGATTTCAGGGCGTGGCAGGCGCGCCATCCGGGGAAGCCTTTCCCCGTTGCGGTGGTGTTGGGGGCAGATCCTGCCACCACTCTCGCGGCGGTCACCCCGATCCCCGACGCCCTCTCCGAGTACGCCTTTGCGGGTCTGTTGCGCGGTGCCAAAACCGAGGTGGTCACAACCCGTGCCGGGTCGTTGTCGGTTCCGGCTACTGCCGAGATTGTGCTCGAGGGGGTGATCCACCCCGGAGATATGGCAGAAGAGGGGCCATATGGTGATCACACCGGATATTATAATGAAGTGGAGTCGTTTCCGGTGTTTACGGTGGAGCGGATCACCCACCGCCACAACCCCATCTACCACTCCACCTACACCGGTCGCCCCCCCGATGAACCGGCGGTGTTGGGGGTGGCTCTGAACGAGGTCTTTGTACCGCTGCTGCAGAAGCAGTTTCCGGAGATTAGCGACTTCTACCTGCCACCTGAGGGGTGCTCTTACCGTCTGGCGGTGATTGCGATCAAAAAGAGCTATCCCGGCCACGCCAAG
>JADFYS010000274.1 GCA_015232955.1 Gammaproteobacteria bacterium | reverse complement strand
TCGACAATTGCTCCTGCATTGTTCTACCTTCGTCCATCCTTGGACTCGTACCTCCTGCATCCATGCAGTCGTGCATTGTTCTACCTTCGGCATCCATGCCTTCGTTGCACTGCACCGCCACAAATGCACCCTTCACGGTGTCGAACTGCGGATTATAGGATCAAGAACTCTCCATTGCTTGCTTTTTAGGGTTGAAATTCCTATTCTTCGTGCGGATAAAGACCAACAGGGAAGTTCACCATGAACCTTTTTCTCAATGATCCACCCCCTGCCAATCGTATCGTCAAGATCGGCATCGATGCCCTTGATCTGGGAATGTTTGTCTCCAGACTGGATCGCCCGTGGATGGAGACCCCCTTCATACTGCAGGGTTTTGTCGTCAACAGCAGCGATGATCTCGAGCAGATCCGCGCCTTGTGTAACCATATCTATGTCGATACCTCTCGCGGTCGCGCCCCTCCTGCCAAGGATTGGCTCTATGGAGATGATGTCGATCCCAAACAGCAGCGCGACAGCACCCTTCCCGAGAGTGAGTTTTCGCAGTTGCGCAAATGTCACTATCGCACCACAACCTCGGTGGAAGAGGAGATGGCAACGGCCGAAAAGAGCTTTACCGAGATCGAAAAAAGCTACGATCTCCTTCTCGCCGACCTTCAGAAAGGGAAGAACCTCGATGTCACCACCGTCAAAAACGGGATCGAGGCGATGGTCAACAGCGTCATGCGTAACCCCTCCGCCTTTATGCTGGTCAACCAGATGAAACGGACCAATGAGATCGGCTACGCCCACGCCCTGGGGACCTCGGTCTGGTGCGCCTCTTTCGGTCGCCACCTCGGGCTGGATCGCGAGGATATCGAAAACCTTGCGCTGGGGGGGATGCTTCTTGATGTCGGCAAGATTAAGCTGCCGCTGGCGCTGACCACCAAGAAGGGGGCGCTCACCAGCGAAGAGCAAGAGCTGATGAAGAGCCATGTCGACAAGAGCATCCATCTGATGATCGGCAACCCCGGGATCCCCCACGATGTTTTTCGGATGATCGCCACCCACCATGAACGCAATGACGGTAGCGGCTATCCGATGGCGCTGGAGGGGGAGGATATCCCCATCTACGGTCGCATCGCCGGCATCGTCGACAGTTACGATGCCATGACCACCAAAAGCAGCTATCGCAAGGAGATGAGTTCCCCCCACGAGGCGATTAGCGAGCTGCACCGTCTCAAGGGCAAGCAGTTTCAGACCGAGCTGGTGGAGCAGTTTATCCAGACCGTCGGCCTCTATCCCACCGGCTCTCTGGTGGAGTTGAGCAGCGGTGAAATTGCCGTGGTGATTGAGATTAACGCCCTGCGCCGCCTCCGTCCGACGCTAATGGTTCTCCTCGACCCCAACAAGAGGCCCTATGCAGAGTTCAAGATCCTCGACCTCTCGACCACAGAGATGGAGCTGGAGGTGAAGAGGGGGCTGGCTGCTGGCTCCTACGGCATCAAGATGGATGAGCTGTTTCTATAAATGTTTGACCACAACCCCGGCAAAACCGAACGGGTAGAGGATCCCCTCACCCGCCTCCACAACCGCGAAAGCTACTTCAACCTGCTCCATAAACGGGTGACGGAATCGGCGCTCAACCGTTCTACCATCGCCCTGCTGGTGATCGATATCACCGACTTTCACCGCATTAACCATATTCACGGTTATGAGATTGGTGACAAGCTCCTCTACGCCTTCGCTTCACTGCTTGAGGGAGTTCGCCGCGAGCAGGACCATCTCGCTCGCATTGGCGATGATCAGTTTGTGCTGCTGCTGCGCGGGGTGATGAACCGGGGTCATGCACGACTCGCAGCAATGAAGATCCTCAAGCTGCTCGAACTCCCCTTTGAGTTGGGAGAGATCCGGATAAACATCAATGTTGCCATAGGGATAGCCCTCTGTCCCGAACACGCCTCAGAACCGGTTTCACTGATGAAGCTGGCGGAACGGGCGCTGCTGCTGGCAAAAATGAGTGGCAACCTTCTCGAGTTTGCCCCGGAGTATGAGAAGGATGAGCTCTCGGATGAGTGGGATATCGAGATCGAGCTGGAGGACTCTATCGAAAAATCACAACTCCTCCCCTACTACCAGCCGAAGGTCTCTCTCAAGACCGGCAAGCCGGTGGGGGCTGAGGCCCTGATTCGCTGGAACAGCCCCTCTCGCGGCTTTGTCCGTCCCGACCTCTTTATCCCCACCGCCGAGAAGATGGGGTTTATCAAGCCGATGACCAACTGGCTGATGAACGCCATCCTCCGCCAGAGTCAGGAGTGGACAGAGAAGTGGGGGCCGCTCTCGGTGTCGATAAACATCCCGCCACTACTGCTGCTGCAGCCCGACTTCACCGCCACCGTCCGCAGCGCCCTCAACCTCTGGCCCAACAGTAATGTCACCCTCTGTCTCGAGATTGTCGAGCGATCACTGGTCTCCGAGACCGAGTACTGCTTTCAGATCCTGTCACAACTGCGGGCGATGGGGCTAAAGGTTTCCATCGATGACTTTGGTACCGGCTACTCCTCTCTCTCCTACTTTAAGTCGATCCCTGCGGACGAGCTAAAGATAGACAAGTCGTTTGTCGAGGATCTCACCACTGACCGTGACAACCTCAATCTGGTAAAGCTAATGATCCACCTCGCCCACAGCTTCGGCATGTATGTCGTTGCCGAAGGGGTGGAGGATCTGCCGGTACTCACCGCACTCAAGCGGCTCAACTGTGATCAGATTCAGGGCTATATCTTCAGTAAACCCTTACCACACCAGGATTTTTGCAGCTGGCTACAGAGCTACAAGGGGATTAAGGGGGAGATAACGCCCGGCTAAGCTCTTCGATCGCCTGATCGAGAACCTCCCGCTTGTAGGTGAGGCGCCGCTCGACGGTGGAGACCATCGTCTCCAACGCCTCGGGCTCCCTCTCCCCCTGTTGCAGCAGCTGCAGTAACTGGTGCAACCGCACAAACGAGACCATCGCACTGCCTGCAAGAAAGGGGGGGTCAAGCAGAAGATATTTCAACAGGGGCAACCGCAACCGCTGCGCCATCGGTGAGAGCAGCTCGGCCGCTGTGGTGGTAACGGTCAGTGAGGTGACAAAACCCTCCACCAGATAGCCGCCATAGTGCAGCTCTCGCAACAGCCGCTGCGATAACGGCAGTTCAGCCACCTCAGCCGAGGCTACCAGTTGCGGTATCGTCACCGCGGTAATATCCCCTCTTTTCTGGAGTACCGTCAATTTACCAATGAGGAGATCAACCTCATTAAGATAGGTCGCCTCCTCCACCGCTGCAACAGGAGGGGGGGGAGATGGCGGCTTTGGGGGGGAGTCAGCACTCTCTTCCTGCGGTTGGGAGACCTGTTGCGGAGCCTCCTGCTGTTGATCCTCCTGATTCAATCTCGCACGGGTGAGTGAGTTGCGAAAAGAGCCTACCAGTTTCTCACTAACCGAGCGGACATCAAGATCCGGCAGAACGCCATTTTCCACAAGAAAGGTGTTGAGATCGCCATAAACAGAGGGGAGATGGCGATCCAGCGTCTCTTCAAAGGATTGGTAGA
>JADFYS010000273.1 GCA_015232955.1 Gammaproteobacteria bacterium | reverse complement strand
GGTCGCAGATTGTGAATGCCCCGAATCAGTTCCATGATCTGATCTGCCGCAAAATCGGCAATTGTAGCGGATTTTTAGGGGGCTCAGATAGGAAAAAGTTTGAATTAGGGGGCAAGGGAAGAGGTTCAGAGTTCAAGGTGATCACCCAAAACCCGTCGTCACTCCCGCGAAAGCGAAAATCCTTAAAGACATGATTGTCAAGGCGAAAACTCTTGATGGTTATGACGCGCCCTATGTCCCGGGGTGGGACTGTCACGGCCTGCCAATCGAGCTGCAGGTGGAGAAGAAACTGGGAAAGGCGGGGGTGACGGTCCCCCCGGATAAGTTCCGTCAGGCGTGTCGCGACTACGCGCTGAAACAGGTGGATCTTCAGCGCAACGACTTTATCCGCCTTGGGGTGAGTGGTGACTGGGAGAACCCCTATCTCACCATGGATTTTCACAACGAGGCGGATATCATCCGCGCCTTGGGAGAGATCATCGCCAAGGGCCACCTCCATCAAGGTTCGAAACCGGTGCACTGGTGTCTCGACTGCGGCTCTGCCCTGGCAGAGGCGGAAGTGGAGTACGAAGACAAAACCTCACCGGCGATTGATGTCCGCTTTTCAGTGGTAGATGGGGCATCTTTCCTCAGCAAAGCCGCTGCGATTGAGGCAGAGAGCAGCGCTCCGATTCATGTAGTCATCTGGACCACCACCCCGTGGACTCTCCCTGCCAATCGTGCCGTCGCCCTCAACAGCCACCTTCACTATCTGTTAATTGAGTGTGATTGCGGCGAAGGGCCAGAGCAGATCCTCCTCGCCGAAGGGCTGGTGGCAGTGGTGCTGGAGCGGTACGAGGTCAAAGAGTACCGAGTCACCGCCCGTTTTGAGGGGAGTGCACTGGCTGGTGAGTTGCTCCACCACCCCTTTTACGCCCTTGAGGTGCCGATCATCCTGGGCGACCATGTCACCCTGGAGGCGGGAACCGGCGCCGTGCACACTGCCCCCGGCCATGGTCAGGACGACTATATTGTCGGGATGGAGTATGGACTGGAGGTCGCCAATCCGGTGGGAGGGAACGGCTGTTTTCTCCCCGATACCGAACTCTTTGCCGGTCTTCATGTATTTAAGGGCAATGACGCCGTAGTTGAAGTGCTGCAGCAGAAAAAACGGCTGATCCATGTCTCGCCGCTGCGCCACAGCTACCCCCACTGTTGGCGCCACAAGTCCCCGATCATCTTCCGCGCCACGCCGCAGTGGTTTATCAGCATGGATAAGCAGGGGCTGCGTCGGGGGGCGCTTGCCGCCATTGGCAAGACCCGCTGGATCCCCGAATGGGGGGAGGCACGAATTGATGGCATGATTCGCAACCGCCCCGACTGGTGTATCTCACGCCAGCGCACCTGGGGGGTTCCGATCCCCCTCTTTATCCACAAAGAGAGTAACCAGCTCCACCCACGCACCGCAGAACTCTTTGAGGAGATCGCCCTTCGTGTAGAGCAGCGGGGGATCGACGGCTGGTTTGATCTCGACCCGGCTGAACTGCTGGGAGAGGAGGCGGAGCAGTACCAGAAGGTGGGGGATACCCTCGATGTCTGGTTCGACTCTGGTACCACCCACGCCACGGTGCTCACCCGCCGTCCCGAGCTACACCGTCCGGCAGATCTCTATCTTGAAGGTTCCGATCAGCACCGCGGCTGGTTCCACTCCTCGCTCCTCACCGGGGTGGCAATCACCGGTGAAGCGCCGTACAAAGCGGTGCTCACCCACGGCTTTACCGTCGATGCCAAAGGGCAGAAGATGTCCAAATCCAAAGGGAATGTCGTCGTTCCCCAGAAGATTATCAACAAGATGGGGGCAGACATTATCCGACTCTGGGTCGCCTCTACCGACACCAGTGGTGAGATGACCATCTCCGATGAGATCCTCAAACGAACCGGCGACGCCTATCGTCGCATCCGCAACACCGCCCGTTTTCTGCTGGCAAATCTCGCCGGATTTGAGCCGTATAGTGATGTTGTCGATCCGGAGAACCTTCTCGCGCTCGATGCCTGGGCAGTGGCCCGCACCGAGCAGCTACAGCAGGAGCTGATTCCCCTTTTTGACGGCTATGAGTTTCATCAGGTGTTCCAGAAGATCCACAACTTCTGTTCAGTGGAGATGGGATCCTTCTACCTCGATGTGATCAAAGATCGTCAATACACCACTCAGGAGAATAGCCTCCCCCGCCGCTCGGCCCAGACCGCGATGTACCATATCATCGAGGCGATGAGCCGCTGGCTGGCACCGGTGATCAGCTTTACTGCCGATGAGATCTGGCTCGCGATTCCGGGAAAACGATCCGATTCGGTCTTGCTCGAGACCTGGTATCAGCTCCCCCACATCGACCCTGGCAAGTTGGATCACCTCTTCTGGAGAGAGGTGATGGAGGTACGAACCGTTATTAACCGCGATCTCGAGCAGCTGCGTAAAGAGGGGGGCATCGGCAGTAACCTCCAGGCCGAGGTGGTGATCTACGCCGGTGAAGCACTACGGGAGCGGCTGCAGCAGCTACAGGATGAACTCCGTTTTGTCACCATCACCTCCTCCGCCACCTTGCAACCACTGGAGGCTGGCACTGCGGCAGAGAAGCCGATCACCCTCAGTAACGGCGAGAAGTTGGCGCTCAAGGTGACCCCGAGCACTCATCAGAAGTGTAGCCGTTGCTGGCACTACCGCGCGGATGTCGGAAGCGATCCAGACCGCCCTCAACTCTGTGGTCGCTGTATCGATAATGTCGAGGGTGAAGGGGAGAATAGACTCTATGCTTAACCCCCGCAGCCGACGATCAGAGCGTTCGGTCTAATGCTGCGCTGGCTCTGGCTCTCACTCGCCGTCCTGATTCTCGATCTGGGGACCAAGCAGCTCGCCTCGGCGCTATTGGCCTACCACCAGCCGGTTGCGATTTTCAGCGGATTCAACTTCACCCTGCTCCACAACACGGGTGCCGCCTTCAGCTTTCTCAGTGATGCCGGTGGCTGGCAGCGCTGGTTCTTTACCGCAGTTGCCCTGACGGTCAGTGGTGCCCTCCTCTACTGGCTAAAGACACTGCAGCGACAGCAGTGGCTGCTCGCCCTCGCCCTCTCGCTCATTCTTGGCGGGGCGCTGGGCAACCTGATTGATCGCGTTCTCTTCGGTTATGTCATCGATTTTATCGATATCTACTACCGTGACTGGCACTGGCCCGCCTTTAATATTGCCGACTCTGCCATCTCTGTTGGTGCTGCGCTCCTCATTGCCGACACCTTCTTCGGTCGCGATCAAGAAGAGAAGTAGAGAGATCATGGTTGTCGCCCACGGCCGCAAGGTCACACTCCACTACCGTATTGTGCTTGAGGACGGTACAGAGGCCGACTCCACCTTTGGTGAAGAGGCTGAGACTATCACCATTGGTGACGGTACGCTTTTACCACAGCTGGAGCAGTACCTTCTTGGACTTGGTGCGGGGGAGAGACGCAGCTACACCCTCCCACCCGAGAGTGCCTTCGGTTTCGCTGATAGCGCCAACATCCACCCCCTGCAGAACCTGCAGCTACCGGACGGAGAAGTTCTGGAGCCGGGA
>JADFYS010000272.1 GCA_015232955.1 Gammaproteobacteria bacterium | reverse complement strand
AGAACAATGCAGGAGCAATTGTCGAGGGCAAAGTCGGGAACACTTGCCGAGGAGCAATTGTCGAGGGCGACGCAGGAAGCCAAAGCCGAGGCACAACGACGCGTAATAGTGGTTGATGTCCATGGATGGACGGAATGCAGAAAATGCAGTACACAGATATCTCTTTGCAAAGGGTTGTAAATCCTGGTAGGGAGGAATAGAATCGATAGTGCTTTGCTAAAATATAATTGATTTTGAAAGTTTCAGTTCACAGACTAAAACGATCTGAATACTAAATAAAAAGAACGCACACCCAAAGAGAGGAACAAAAATGGCTTATTTAAAATATAAGAATATTATGATATTGAAATTATCACTGCTTGCTATAATACTCATCGCCCCGCAACTTGCCAGTGCGGTCCCTGCTTTTGCTCGCCAAACCGGCATGAGTTGTAGAAGCTGTCATTTCCAAAATTTCCCGGCACTTAATACCTTTGGCCGAGTATTCCGCTCACAAGGCTATACCATGGCAAATCCTAACAGACTCATTGCAGGTGATGATCTTTCGCTACCCCTAACCCTGAACGCTTCTATCATCACAAAATTGCGTTATCAACTTAGTGAGAACGCCAAAGGCTCCCGTGGGGAGGTGCAGTGGCCAGACGAAGCGGCGCTTCTTGTCGGTGGGCGTGCCGGTGAAAAAGTCGGCTTTTTAATGGAGTTGGGCTTAGGTCCTCAGGAGGGAGAGGGCACAGTGACACTGGATGAGGATAGTGACGGCGATGGGGTTGCCGATACCGGCCATGTAACTAGTGATGTGACCGGTAACTTCCTCTCCACAAAGTTTATCTTTAATGTTGCAGACACATTTTCAGTGATACCGTTCTCTACTGATGGATTGGGTGTGGGATACGGCTTCGAACTACTCAATACTGGCGTACAACGCTCCCAACGGCCAATTGAAAATCGTTCAGGTTATAGTGCATATCAAGCACTAGGGCTGGCATCTGGTGCGGCAACTGGCATCGCACTGGCATATAATAATAACAATAACTTATTCATCAATTATTCCCACTGGGCGCCCACATTTGGCAATGTTAATGCCAATATCGCGGGTGGTTTAGGTCACTATTTGCGGGTTGCATATATGCCCAATATTGCAGGCTGGGATACTGGTTTTGGAGCAACCAGCTACTCTGGAACCATTGAAAGCGGAGAAAACGATCCGCCAACCGAGACCAAACTGGGTGGTTATGGCGTCGATTTTCAGGCACAGGGAGCAGTCTCCGATATGCCACTAGGAATCTACCTCAGTTATGGCACTGCAGAGAAAGATACCTGGGTCAATAACGGGGCGGACGATGCCTCTGCATTTGGGTTTGTGGTTAAAGCTGATATCAACCCAGGTGACGTTGATGAGACAACTGCCTATTTAGGTTATCTCAGTATTGATGATGGTTCCTCTAGCGATAATGCAGATACAACTATCGGGGTTCAGCATATGGTCGCACAAAATATAAAACTTGAGTTGTATAATGTGAGTAGAAATAATGATCGCGACGGCTACACCATGCTAATGTTATTCGCAGGATTCTAAGAGGATATTTTATAAATGAAAACAATCATACAGAAGCTTGTCATTCTCGGCGTATTGGGTCTGCTGTTACAGGCAACAGCTTTAAATGCATCTTCAATCAACGCATATGAAGGGCGTAAACTTTTCAACACATATTGCTTTATGTGCCATGGAAGTGATGGTAAGAGTCAGGGGCCGTTGGCAAAACAGATGAGAATTAAGCCCTCAGATCTCACCGACAGTGCGGTGCTGGGGAAGATCTCCGACCGCACCCTCTATCGCATGATAGAGGGGACGATTGCCCATGGTAGCGGTGAAGATCAGATGCCAAACTGGGGGGTGGCCATACCAGGTCCTTCAATCAAATCACTCATCACCTATGTTAGGGTGCTACATGGCCCAAAAGTGGTTGCGGGTGATCCGGATGAGGGGAAAAATGTGTATGACCGATACTGCACGACTTGTCATGGTGATAGCGGAAATGGCCGTGGTGTGATGACCACCGTCCTGCCGATGAAACCTCAAGATCTTACCGATACGAAATATATGGATACCCGCGATAACGACGAACTGAGAGAAACCATAACCTACGGTCGTAGCAAATATATGCCGGGCTGGGCTGGAATTATTTCAGAAGAGGCTATTGATTCGGTGATCGGCTATATCAGGCTTTTGGGGCATAACGACTGAGCTTAAAAGAGCCATGTGTGGTATTGTCAATATTTCTCAAGAACGAGTCTGCCTGACGAAAGGATGAACAAGGCCGTATTGAGCCCCATTAACCCGATAACAATAGAAAGGACGCCCATATAGTTGACACCATCACCCAGTTAGGCCTATTTTTTTCAATCATGGGTTCCAGCTAGACACAGAAAACCAATAAGAACAAACGGACGCCCACTTTATTTGATAATTTCTCACTTCTCGGTAAAGCAAAAAAGCAGTGGTGCGCTGATGGAGTGCGTGACTCATTGAGTACGACCTCAATATTTCTTGGCAATAGGTGTTCAATATCCTGATGAAGGGGTTTGGCAGTACATTTCTCATTTGTAAATATCCTGTTGATTAACAAAGGATATTTTGCCATACAACTATGGCAATAATTTCAATGCTTTAACTGTAATTTTTACGGGTATTTCAGATCTGTGGTACTAGATACCATCGAACACAGAGTAGAATGCTCTCTTTCTCGAACCACCAGCCTTTGAAACTTATCATGGTTATCCACCTTACTGAGAGGATAGCATCATGGAGTCAGATGTGGGAGTGCGAAAGTTTGCGACAGAATCGTTAATCACTTGTTGTATTCATTGATGCGTGATGCGCAGCATGCTAATATTCGTGAATGATAAAATCATTTAAGCACAAAGGCCTCAAGAAGTACTTTGAAACTGGAAGTACTGGCGGCATCCAAAATAGCCAGGCAAGAAAGTTGAAAATGCAATTGACTGCTATCGATACCGCACAAACAATCGAGGATATTGATTTACCAGGCTATCAACTGCACCCATTGAAAGGGGATCGGGAAGGTATCTGGTCGGTATCTGTTAATGGCAATTGGCGGGTAACTTTTGAGTTTAAGGATGGTAATGCATATATATTAAACTACGAGGATTATCACTAATGAGCATGTATAACCCCCCGCATCCAGGTGAGTTTATTAAGGCTACATACTTAGAGCCTTTTGGCTATAGCTGTCGTTTTCTATCAAAACAGCTAGATGTCGCCTCTTCTACTCTTAACCGTATATTGAAAGAACAAAGCAGGATAACGCCTGAAATGGCATTAAGGCTGTCAAAAGCTGTTGGTCGGAGCCCTGAGAGTTGGCTGGCAATGCAAGATAACTACGATTTATGGCAGGCCAAACAAAATATTAACCTGGGTAATGTACACTCAGTTTCATTCGACGCTGCATGATCCTAAAATCCGCAGTTGACCGCTGCATATTTTTCCATCAAGATAATGATTATGCAATGAAATTCACAATATTTCAGTTTCACCTATAGGGTGTAATTCGCTACACCGCGAAT
>JADFYS010000271.1 GCA_015232955.1 Gammaproteobacteria bacterium | reverse complement strand
TAGACCAGACCGCTGGCCAGATCCATATCCCACAGACCATCTTTGGGATATGGATCTGGCCAGCGGTCTGGTCTATTTTCTAGTCTGCTTACCCCCCATACCCAAGAACCCTGAAAACGCTGGTTCCGGGATACTCTGAAAAAATCGTTGTCTGGATCTTGTGTGACAGAAATATCACCTGTATAATCTCGCCTCTTTTTTTCGTCGCGAAGGTTCGTGGCGACGGTTCACTGTCGGCCTAGCGGGTCGATTCATGCTTACAGTGCGGCTCTCCGTTATGGCGGGTCGGCTATGGACAGAGATCATGATTGGAACAAAGAGTTACAGCATTAAGGCGGGCGAAATCCGCCGCGATTGGTACCTGATAGATGCCGAAGGCAAGACTCTGGGGCGGCTCGCTACCGAGGTTGCGCGGCGGCTACGGGGTAAGCACAAGCCCGAGTACACACCCCATATGGATACCGGCGACTATATCGTTGTCGTAAACGCCGAGAAACTGCGTGTTACGGGTAATAAGCGCACGGACAAGATGTACTATCACCACACTGGCTATCCTGGGGGCATTAAAGAGATCAGCTTTGATAAGCTGCTCGATAAGGCGCCGGAGCGGATCCTGAAGGCGGCGGTAAAAGGGATGATGCCCAAGAATCCACTCGGTCGGGCGATGTTGAGCAAGCTCAAGATCTACGCCGGAACCGAGCACCAGCATCAGGCGCAGCAGCCAAAAGCGTTAGAGCTGTAATCTCTGCCGACACCACACCATCACCAGTCATTCACTAGAGAGTTAGAGAAATCGTATGCCAGAAGTTCACAACATCACCACAGGAAGACGCAAAAGCTCTGCAGCTCGTGCCTTTATCACCAGCGGTAGTGGTTCGATTACCGTCAACGGTCGCGCCTTGGATAGTTATTTCGGTCGTGAGACGGCACGAATGGTTGTGCGTCAACCTCTGGAAGCGGTGGATATGCTCGCAACATTCGACATTAAGACCACGGTTAAAGGTGGTGGTACAACCGGTCAGGCAGGCGCGATTCGCCACGCCATAGCCCGTGCCCTGCTCGATTATGACGAAAATCTTAGGCCGCAGCTACGAAAAGGTGGATTTCTGACGCGTGATGCGAGAGAGGTCGAACGGAAGAAGGTGGGACTCCACAAAGCGCGTAAGCGTCCGCAGTACTCCAAGCGTTAATCGCTGTTGTAACGGTGAGGGTCGGGTTGTTTTTCCGACACTACTCCCACTGAAGAGACAAGAGAAGAGCCCGCTTATACGCGGGCTCTTTTCGTTTATCATCCTGCTGGGGGGGGGTACTACCGCTGTTGCAGAACCCCCCTCTCCTCTGGGGCGTGAACAGCAGATGATGACCTGGCTCGATTCAACTCAAACGAGCCTCTCTGAGGATCTGCTGCAGTACTCAAGTCGAATCGACAGCTATTTTGTCGGCGATGGGAGTGAGCAGCAGAGAGAGGATAACCGTAGTCGGCTTGAGATCGGTGTGATCAATACCCTTTATGAGGGTGGGGTGAATGAGCTCAGGCATCGAGTTGCTGCCAGAATAGATCTCCCACGAACCCAAAATCGACTTAAGCTAGAGATTCGGGGGGATGGTGAGGAGGGGATAAATGGTGTTGCAGAGGGGGGTGACGGGGCGGAAGAGAAGCGCCTCTCTATCGGCCTTCGCTATCAGAAACTGCTGCTGGAGAAGATCAAGTTTCGAGTGAGAGGCGGGGTTCGCGCCAGTGGCGGTGGACTCAACCCCTATATTCGCTTGCGTGGTGGTCTCAGCTTTGGCGTCGGTTCAGGGCGATTGACCCTCTCTGAAAACCTCTTTCGTGAACATATCACAGGATCTGGTTACTCCTCAAGGGTTCAGTTCACCCACCCGGTGCGCCAAGGGCTTGACTTCTACTCTACCTCCGCAGTCACCTGGTTTAATGATGAGGGCCACTTTCAGCTCAATCAGGATCTCTATCTGGTGAAGGCGCTCAAAAAGAGGCATCTCCTCACCGCGCAGGTTGGAGCCGATGGCTTGCGCGAGTATCAGCATCAGCGGGTGGAGAGCTACTATCTTCGTCTCAGTTATCGGCGGCCCCTCTACCGGGAGTGGCTCATCGCAGAAGCCACTCCCGAGATCCGCTTCAGACGAGAGAGCGGCTTTAGCAAAGAGCATTTGTTGCTGCTTAAATTGGTAGCAATTATCGGCGGGAATGGGTAAAATCGTCGCTGTTTTATGGGAGGATGGCTCTATTCGCACCGTTTTTTTCATAGGGAGATGAAAAAAATCTTGCCAAAAGCCGTAAGAGTCTGCTAAAGTTGCAGCTGTTTCTCAAGAAACACAATTAATTAATTGTTTTACCGTTGAAATTTAAATTTTTTGCTTTACCAACCAACCTGTAATCTAGGAGATTGGAAGATTATGAATAAAAAACTAATTGCTATCGCTGTTGCTGGTGTTATGACAGTTCCGCTTGTGGCTCAGGCCGGCGGTCACATCACCATGGGTGGTGATGCCCGTGTTCGTTATCAGAGTTTGGCCTTAGACCTTCCTGGTACCGCTGGGGATAATGGTGCCAGAACTACCACTCGTGCTCGCCTGACCCTTAAAGCGCACGATGGTGATGTTGCAGGTATCAGCTATCGCGGTGCGATTGCCGATGTAACTCATGGTGATGTGACAACCGATAAAGCTCAATTGACCACAGATTGGGCGTACGGCTATCTTGATACCGGTTTTGCCAAGATCAGTGGTGGTGTGATGGTCGCTAACTGGGGTACAGGGCTAAGAACCAACGATGCTCGTCCTAATCGTCTGATAGTTACCAAGGCCATTGATGGATTGACTCTTGGTCTTGGCTTTGATAAGTCTCTCGAGAGTGGTATGGGTAAGGACGATACGGATAATGACTCAGGTCAGACCGTAATCCTCGCCAAGACCAAAGAGTTTGGTCTGCTCTATCTTGATAAGTACAAGGGAAAGAATGTTACCGGTGGGGCTGAGTGGAACGCAACTTGGACCGATATCTTCTACTCGGGCGAAGTTGCCGGTGTTGGTGTCAATGTAGAGTACGGAACCAATGGTGGAGATGCCGATGGTGATATCGTTGGTCTGCTTGTCACCAAAGGGATGGGTAAACTATCTCTGGCTGGTATGTATGTGATGACCAAAGATGGTGGTAGCATCGACCCTGATTATCTGGCAGTCGTCTCTGCTGAAGATCAGTACGGCGCTTCTGAATTGGCTGCGATGGGTGGAGCCGGTGGTAGTGCACTTGCCTCAACTAAAGGCGAAGACAAAAGTGTTCTCGGTGTGGTAGTTGGCTACGAGATGTCTGATGCAATGAGTGCACAACTGGGTCTGGTGAACTTTGGTTCATCACAGAAAGATCTTGGTGCAGGCACAGCCACAGACTCTGTCAACCTCGTTGATGTTATTGTTACTCACAAGTTCGGTAAAAAATCGAAGCTGATGGGATACGCCTTCAGCGCCTCTGATGTTGCAACAGGTTACGGCCTGAATGTTGAGACCAAGTTCTAAACCTTTTAGAACCAGTTTCACCATAAAAGGGGCGCTTCGGTGCCCCTTTTTT
>JADFYS010000270.1 GCA_015232955.1 Gammaproteobacteria bacterium | reverse complement strand
TGTGCGTGAGGCGATGAAGACCCTTCCTCTGGAGTCTGAAGCGGTGACAATCCGCCTCAACCCGGAAGATGCTGCGCTGATTGGTGGCCATCTGGCGCGTAGTGGGGAAGAGATGACGGTGCGGGTGGTGGAAGATCCTCTCATTAGCCGGGGAGGGGCCGAGATCGCCACCCGCCACTCCCGCATTGATGCAACGCTCGAATCACAGCTGGAGAGTATTATCGCCAATTTGATGGGGGATGAACGAAAAAGTCTCCGTGATGGCGGTGAAGCCGCGGATAGCAAAGAGATCCCAGCTACGACAGAGCCGCTAGAGACGGAAGTGACGGAAGTGACGGTTGCTGAAACAGGTGCAGAGGAGGGGGAAGATGTCGGTTCGGGAGAGTCGTCTTAAGCGCATTCAGCACCACCTTTCGCTGGCGCACCAGCAGCTGGAGAACAGCAACAGTTTTCGGGTGGAAGGGACGGTGACCCGGATGGTGGGGCTAACTCTGGAGGCGACGGGGATTCGGGCACCGGTTGGTTCCCGCTGTCTGGTCGAGAGTCCGGGAATCCCCCCGATTGAGACTGAAGTGGTCGGTTTTTCCGGGGATCGCCTCTTTTTGATGGCGACAGGAAATATCTCTGGCATCAGTCCGGAGTCAAAGGTGATCCCCACCGGTAAGGTCTATAACGCCCCGGTAGGGGATCAACTTCTGGGACGGGTGATTGATGGCGCCGGAAATCCTCTGGATGGCAAAGGGGCGATCAAAACCAGCCAGAGAATGGCGCTTACCGGCCGCTTTATCAACCCCATGGCCCGGGATCCGATTAAACGGCCGCTCGATGTCGGGGTGAGGACCATTAACGCCCTCTTTAGTGTCGGTCGGGGGCAGCGGATGGGGCTGTTTGCCGGAAGTGGTGTCGGCAAAAGTGTCCTCCTTGGAATGATGACCAAATATACCGATGCAGATGTCATTGTGGTCGGTCTTATTGGTGAACGGGGACGGGAGGTGAAGGAGTTTATCGACAATATCCTGGGGGCAGAGGGGATGGCACGCTCTGTGGTGGTGGCGGCTCCGGCCGATAATCCCCCGGTGATGCGCCTTCACGGGGCGGCGCTGGCGACCACCATCGCCGAATACTTTCGGGATGAGGGGAAGAATGTACTCCTGCTGATGGATTCGCTCACCCGTTACGCCATGGCGCAGCGCGAGCTGGCACTCGCGATTGGTGAGCCGCCCGCGACCAAAGGTTATCCGGCATCGGTCTTTGCCAAAGTGCCGCAGTTGGTGGAGCGGGCGGGGAATGGCGATGAAGGGGGCGGTTCGATTACCGCCTTCTATACCGTCCTTACAGAGGGGGATGATCAGCAGGATCCCATCGCCGATTCAGCGCGGGCGATCCTCGATGGTCATATTGTGCTGTCAAGACAGCTGGCGGAGCGGGGACACTTCCCGGCGATCGATATCGAAGCCTCTATTAGCCGAGCGATGCAGCAGATTACCACCAAAGAGCATCAGATGATGATGATGCGACTCAAACGGATCTACTCTACCTACGAAAAGAGTCGGGATCTGATCAGTGTCGGTGCCTACAGCAGAGGCTCAGATGCCGAGATAGATGAGTCGATAGAGCTGATGCCAAAAATCGTCAATTTTTTGCGTCAGGATTTTAGCGATCGTGCCATTTTTGCGGAGAGTGTTGCCCGTTTGACCGGGTTGTTGGCGGCACGCAATCTTCCAGAGCTGGCGGCTAGGTGATGCGACGCTCCAAGCGCTTGCAACCGGTGCTCCAGATCGCCGAGAGAAAAGAGCAGGAGGCGATGGAGGTTTTTGGTCAGGGGAGCAGGGTGCTCGAAGAGCAGAAAGCGAAGCTGCAGGAGCTGCACCTCTATCTGCAAGAGTATCGTCAGGGGCTGCTTCAACGCGGTCGGGCCGGGGTGACGGGGCAGCAGCTGCGCCAGTTACAGCAGTTTATTGCCCAGTTAGAGGCTGCAATCCGGGAGCAGCAGGCGTTGATTCAGGTGACAGAGGAGCAGAGTGCGCTCAACAGAGAGCGTTGGCTCGATCTGCGGGGCAAGCGAGAGGCGATGGAGAAGGTGATTCTGCGTGCGCGGGAAGAGGAGGATATGGTGCAGATGAAACAGGAACAGAAAGAGAGTGACGAACGAGCACAGCTGCAGCGGGAGAGAAGCGGCTTCGGATATTAATGTTGGCTTCTAATTTGCTTATTATTACCAAGAGTGCCAAGAGTGCCAAGAGTGCCAAGAGCAGCGTATAGAGCGTTATAGAGAAGGTTTTTTTCGGGAGAGAGAGATGCAAACAGCTGGAAATCATGGAATCAATCTGCAGCCGTTGTCAGCGGCGGTGAGTGGGCGCGCCTCTGCCCTCGAGAGTAAGCGTGGGGATACGGCACTTTTTGCAACGACTTTCAGCGAAGAGTTACAAGCTTATCAACGACAACGCGACACCCAGAGTCGCGAAAACAGGGCGGCCAGGCCAGAGGAGAAGGGGGTCTCAACCGAGACGGGGCAGGATAGAAGCCCCAACCCTGAGTCGAAGGGAGAGCGCGGAACGAGCGCCACCACTGGAGAAGCCCCCCCTAACGCCGCTGTAGAGCGTGCTCCATCCGCAAAAGAGGGGTTAGAGGCGGAAGGGGGGCGGCAAAATATTGCCGCTAAAGGTGAAAGCGGAGCGACTGGGTCGCAACCAAACTCCGACTCTGTTGGCGAAGGAAAGGGGGGGAAAGAGGCGGTTGCCTCTGGTGAGCGCGCTGTCAACCGTCTGGAGTCGTCTAAAGAGAGTGTACCAGAAGAGGGGCTGCTTACGCCGAAGGTGGAGATTGGCGATGGGCGTGGGGCGGGTGTAGCCTCGCTCGCTGAGTCGGGTGAAGTGGTGGCGAAAGAAGCTCCGGCAGATGCTGAAGCGGGAAGCGGTGTGAAAACTTCCCGGCCCGTGACCTCTGGGGTGAGTGAGACGATTGTGGAGGGGGTCAAGGGCAGTACGCAGCTCGAAGGTGAGGTGTCGTTATCCACCAATAGTGGTCAGGTCGTAGATGCAGCAGCCGAAACCGAAACCGGTCCCGATACCGCTCCGATCTCCTCAGAGGTGGCGACCGCCTCTGTAGCGCATGAGGAAGAGGGGGCGCAGACGGCTGTTGTAGAGCGCCGGGATGAGGAAGAGAGCGTAACCGCAGGAGCTGCGGAACAGATGGTTTCTAGCGAAGAGGAGGGGGGGGATTCAGTGGCGCTCACCTCAGAGCAAAAGCGAGCGCCAGAGACGGGGAGGGGTAACGCTAAGGATGATGCGGCTGTGAGCGCGACCTCTTCTCAGGAAAAGGTGTCAGGATTAGAGGCGGATGGTGTTCCGCACACGGTAGAGGAGAGCGGTGAAGAGAACCCGGGTAAGGTCACATCACCCCCCGATTCAGAACAGAGGAGTCGTGTGGAGAGCTTGGGCGATCAGAAAAGTGTGGAGCGCCAAGAGAGTTTAGAGAATCCGGAAGAGCAAGAGGGGGCAGAGAGTAAAAAGCGTTCAGAGAACCCGGAAACTGTAGCGAGTCAAGAGAGTCAAGAGAGTCAAGAGAGTCAAGAGAGTCAAGAGAGTCAAGAGAGTCAAGAGA
>JADFYS010000026.1 GCA_015232955.1 Gammaproteobacteria bacterium | reverse complement strand
GACGATGGCGTCCATGCCATCGACACCCGGCAATCGGGTAGCGGAGATCCCTTCGCAGTCACTAACTTAATAGCATTTTCACCCCGTCCCTTTCACCAGCGGAGGTCAGGGACGACGCGGTGGAGTCTGGGGGAAGAGTCCCAGATACTCCCTCTGCCACCAGTGACCACTCGCTTGCCGCTCCTCTGGGGTGGTAAAACGGTAGCGCCAGGCGTGAACCCGAAGATAGCGAGGAGGCTCTCCCCCTTCGAAGGGGTTGACTGCGAGCAGAGAGGTGACCGCCGGCTCATTCTGCCACAGACGGTAGAGAAAACGGTCAAACCACTGGCGCATCTCCGCATGCTGCGGTGGTACAAACCAGATCATCCAGTCCAGACGCGGCTGATGGGGGACATTAAACGGAGGTGGAATCTCCACTGGCCCCGGTTTATAGCGAAAACGGTACGGGTGCCAGACCACGCCATCAATACTCCCCTCTATCTCCAGCTCCTGGCGCTCGGTCTGCATCGTCGGAAAGATGTGATAGGCGCTGCCCACGGCCGTCAGGGGAGTGACACTCCCCAGCCGCTGCCACGCCTGAAGCCAGGGAGTCTCTGTCCTCAATCCGACCATATGCGAGATCGCCGGCAGACTAATGCTAAAGATCACCACCGTCAGTGTGGTGTGGATCCAGAACGCAGGCAGTGACAGTGTCGCTGTTGGCTCTTCTCTCTCTGGCGCCAGCCGCTGTCGCAGAAATCGGGGCAAGAGACGACCGACGATGCGATCATCCAGAAGGAGTAGCGCAAGGAGTATGGTGAGTAAATTGACAAAGTTGTGGTTACTGGTGGCGATGATCACCACCTGAATGGCGATAGTCAAAATGGCGGCAAAGATGCGAAAGCGGCGCGGGAGAAAGATAAAAAATGGGACCACCAGCTCTGAAAAGAGTACCAGCGCCGTCCCCCCCTGCAGCAGCCAGGCGGGGAGTTGATGCGCATACCAGGAGCCGATATGGGGAAGTGGCTGGGTCTCAAAGTAGTAGTTGAGGGCAGTCAGTCCACCCCAACTCGGGTCCCCACTCAACCACTTCGACAGCCCCGATAGGAAGCGGAGACGGAAGAGGAGCCAGTGCAAAAGGAGCAGCACCAGCCAGGAGGGGCCTCGCACCAGAAAGATCGCGAGCAACCCGGTCTCAATCAGCAGGGTATCCCACTGAAAATTCATAAAGGTCTGCCCCGCGTGGTAGCAGGAGAGGTAGAGCAGAACCATCAACAGGAGGGAGAGCCGTTGCCAAACACCCAGCAGAAGGAGCAGCGCCAGAGCGGCCCCCGCCAGCGCCGCCCCCTGAAGCGCGAGATCGCTGCTCTCGAACCAGAAGAGAGTCGGCAGACGCCACCACGCCCCCATCCCAAAGCGGTCCAGCAGCTGCTGTTGCAGCTCCACGAGGGGTAGAATTCCGTTCTCACCCACCAGCCCCGGCAGCTGCCCGTAGAGTGAGATGAACGCGGCAAAAAAGATGAGTGCCAGCAGCCGCAGAAAGAGCCAGCTGGAGAGACGATAGTTCTTGTCAATTTTTCGTAACGGATTCATTATGAGATCCAGAATACCCAATGAGGTCCTGATATGATACCCCAACAATCTGCCAACGACAGCGCCATGAACTCCACTGAAAACAGACCACTCTGGAATGAGATCATCCACCAGGCGACCACCTTTCGCCGAACACTGCATCAGCACCCTGAACTGAGTTGGGAGGAGAGAGAGACCGCTGATCGCATCCGTACCGCCCTCTCGGCTGCCGCAATCGACTGGAGACCCTGCGCCACTACCGGAACCGTAGCGACCATCACCGCCACGGGCGGCGCCCCCCATATCGCCCTTCGCGCTGACATTGACGCCCTCCCGCTGCAGGAGTCCGGCCAACAGGCGTGGTGTTCGCGCAACCGACAGGTGATGCACGCCTGCGGTCATGACGGCCATACCGCCACACTTCTCGCCACCGCCCTCTGGCTGAAACAGCATCAGGATCAACTTCCCGGCACGGTCACCTTTCTCTTTCAACCCGCTGAAGAGGGGGGGCACGGTGCAGAGAAGATGATCGCCGATGGCGCGCTCAACGGGGTGGAGCGGATCTTCGGTTGGCACAACTGGCCAGCCCTCCCCTTCGGCAAAGCGGTCGCCCCCGCCGGGGCGATCATGGCCGCCAATGGCAGTTTTGAGATCACCCTCACCGGTCGTGGCGGCCACTCAAGCCAGCCTGAAGCGTGCCGCGACCCGATCCTTGCCGCCTCTGCCACCGTTCTCGCCCTGCAGCAGATTGTCGCCCGCCGCCTGCCACCACAACAGGCCGCCGTAGTGAGCGTCACCTCCATCGACGGGATCAGTAACGCGACCATCATTCCGGAGAAGGTGAAGATGAGAGGGAGCCTCCGCGTGATCAGTGGCCATCTTCGCTCTGAAGTGGAGCAGCTGATTACGACCATTGTCCACGCCACTGCCAGCAGCTATGGGGTCGAGGCGGAGGTGAGTCATCAACCCCACTACGAGGCGACCGTCAACCACCCCGCTGCAGCAGAGCAGCTGGCTGAGGCGCTGAGCAGGGAGTTCGGACCTTCATGGCAGGGGGAGATCCCGCTCCCGATCATGGGTTCAGAGGATTTTAGCGCCTATCTGCAGCAGATCCCCGGGGCATTTGCCCTCATCGGCAGTGACGATGGCGAAGAGCACGCCTACCCCTGCCACAGCAGCCACTACGACTTCAATGATCGTCTCATCGCCCCGGCGGTACGCATTCTCTCGCAACTGGCAGGGGTGCAATGTCATTAAATTGAGGGTGGGGATTGAGGGGTATCTCTCCGCCAGTGAAAGAGAGTGTAGACCAGTGGAATCAGGATCAGCGTAATTAGCGCCGCGGAGGTCAACCCACCCACCACCACCCGTGCCATCGGCGCCTGGGTTTCCGCCCCCTCCCCCATCCCCAACGCGAGGGGAAAGAGGGCGAGAATAGTCGTAAATGAGGTCATCAACACCGGTCGCAGCCGCCGCCGACCCGCTTCGACCGCCGCATCGGCCACCGACAGCCCGCCACGGCGAAGCTGCCCCGCCTGATCCACCAGCAGAATCGCATTATTGACCACAATTCCTGCGAGCATGATACAGCCGATAGCCGACTGTAGATTGAGGGTGGTGGCTGTCACCTCCAGTGTAAGAAGGACCCCCACCCCAGCCATCGGCACGGTCAACATCACCACCAATGGATCCCGTAGCGACTCATATTGCGATGCGAGCACCATATAGACCAGCATTAAGGCGAGAATAAAGACCTGAATCAGCTCGGCAAAGGCCTCTTGCTGCGCCTCGATATTGCCACTGAGGATTAGCTCATATCCCACCGGACGGGAGATGGTCTCCAGCCGCTGACGCAGCTCTGCCGCGACCGCACCACTATCCCGTCCGGAAAGATTGCCGCTCACCGTCACTACCCGCTGCTGCTCCTTACGCTCGATGGTGGTGGCGCCGATCCCGCGCTGACTCTGCACCAGATGACGCAGTGCCACCTGCTCCCCCTGCGGGGTCTGCAGGGTCAGGTCAAGGATCTCCTCGAGGGATCTTCTATCGGCATCGGCCAACTGTACCCGAATGCGATAGGAGTCCCCCTCCACCCGATACTCCCCGGCATTACTCCCCGCCACCGCAACCTTAATCGCCTCGGAGAGATCTTTGACCCGCAACCCGAGATCGGCGATCTGCTCACGCAGCATCACCAGCTCCTGCTGTGGAACCCCCTCTTCGCGGGTTGATTCGACATCGGTCACCCCTTCCACCTGCGCCATCTCCTCAATCACAGATTGCGCAAGAAGGTTGAGGATCTCCCGATCATACCCCCGCACCTCCACCTTGAGACCATCGTCACTGTTGAGCAGTCGCTGCAGCAGGAACTGCCCCTGAGGGGCACGGGTCCTAATCTTCATCCCCGGGAACGCCCCTTCAAGCTCTTGGCGCAGATCTGCAGCAATGTCACTATTGGATCGACTCCGCTGCTGTAACGGCGAGAGGGTGAGACGAACCTCTACTTTCGGTTTGGCGTTCCCCCGGGTCCCCGAAGCGGTGACGCTGACTACCGAGGCGACCGCCTCTGGCACCAGGGCCGCCACTCGCTGTTCAAGCTGCAGAGAGAGGCGATCAATAATCTCGAGACGGGTCCCCTCCTCCATCTCGCCACTCACCCGCACCTCCCCCTCATCAGCTCCCGGAATAAACTCGGTTCCGGGGAGGGGGGTGACAAAGACGATCGCCCCCAACAGGGCAACTGTTGCGGTTAAAGTGAGTAGAGGACGACGCAGAGTGAGCCGCAGCAACTGCTGATAGCGGTCTCCAAGACGCTGCAGCCCCGACAGGGAAGATGAGACTTCGCCCTCGGCGCAGTGGGTAAGAAAGCGGGAGGCGATCATCGGCACCAGCCCAAGGGCGACAATTAGAGCACAGAAGAGAGAGAAGATAATGACATAGGCCAGCTCCCGGAACAGCACCCCCGTCACCCCTTCAATGAAGATGACCGGAAGAAAGATCACCACCGTGGTCAGGGTACCGGCCACCACTGCACTCGCCACCTCACCACTTCCTGCCACTGCGGCCTGATGCGGCGTCTGCTGCTGCTCGCGCTGACAACGGAAGATGTTCTCCAGCACCACCACTGAGCTGTCGACCATCAGCCCGACACCGAGGGCAAGCCCCCCCAACGACATCAGATTGATGGTCAACCCGGCAAAGTAGAGCAGACCAAAGGTGGCGATAAGAGAGATGGGGATCGCGAGGGCAATCACCAGTGTACTCCGGAGATCGCGCAGAAAGAGAAACAGAACCAGCGTCGAGAGCAGACCACCATAGAGGAGAGATTGACCGACATTGGAGATGGAGCGTTCGATATAGTTTCCCTGATTGGTCAGGGCCGCCACTTCAAGCTGCGGCAAGGAGCGGTTAATCTCGGCCATCTCCGCCAGGACCGCCGCTGCAACCTCCACCGTATTCGCCTCGGGCTGCTTACGAATCGCGATCCGGACCCCCCGTTCTCCATTCACCCGTATCAGACGACTTAACGACTGGTAACTATCACTCACCGTTGCCACCTCGGCCAGGGTGATCCGCTCCCCCCCTTCGTTGCGAATTACGGTCTGACGAATCTGCTCCAGATCGCTAAACGCAGCCGGTGCACGCAGCGTCACCTCGTGCCGCCCCTCTTCGATCCTTCCCGCCGGGAGATCGAGATTGGCATCCTTTAGCGCCGAGGTGATCTCGTTCAGTGAGACCTTGAGCGCAGAGAGACGACCCGGATCGAGATCCACCTTTACCTCTCGTACATACTCTCCCCAGAGATCAACCTGAGCCACCCCCGGCACCCGGGCGAAGCGGTAGCGAACCTGCCCCTGAATCAGATCGGTCATCTCTACCGGATCAAGCGTGCTCGAGACCCCGAGGATCACCACAGGGAAACTATCGACATCAAATTTACTGACCCGAGGACCACTAATCTCGTCCGGCAGTTCGTTGCGCTCATCTTCAAGTGTCGCCTGAACATCAAGGGCAGCGGCATCAATATCGCTCCCCCAGCCAAAACTGACCCGAACACGGCTATTGCCTTCATAAGATTCCGAGACGATTGAGACCACCCCGGGGACGGTCGCCACAATCTCTTCAATAATCTGCGTCACCAAACGCTCCATCACCAGCGGATCCGCCCCCTCATACTGGGTACGAACGGTCAGTGTCGGCAGCTCGATGGGGGGAAGGAGATCAACCTGCAAGCGGCTTAGAGCCATGGTTCCAAGCACCAGAACCATCAGCGTCACCATCGTGGTAAAGACAGGTCGGCGAACCGTTGCCTTGGCGAGATTCATCGATCCGCTCTCAGTTGCGGATCAGCGGTCGTATGTGCCAAGGGGAGGGTCAGGCTCACGGCTGCTGCGCAGCAGGACGGGTGACCACCACCGTTGCCCCATCCTCAATGAGCTGCTGCCCCAGAGTGACCACCTCTCCCTCAATATTTTGCTCTGCCACCGCAACCCACCCCCCCTCTTCAATACCGGGGGTGACCGCCAACCACCGGACCCGCTGATCCGGATCCAGGACAAAGACGCCTCGTTCATCACGACGGGTGGTGAGCGCTTCAAACGGAATCAGTTGCGCCGCCTCTAGCCGCTGTAACTGCACCCGAATAGCGACCGACATCCCCGGTTTAAGACGGAAATCCCCGTTCGCCACCTCAATCTCCACCCGTGCCTGACGGCTCTCCCGCCGCAGAGCGGGGGCGATACGACGCACCGTCCCCTTAAACCGCTCCTCTGGCCAGGCTATGGCCGAAATCTCTACCTCCTGCCCCAGATGGAGAAAACGGTAGTCCCCTTCAGCCAGATGAAAGACCGCAAGCAGAGGGTCCAACGCCACCACTCGCAACAGCGGTGTATGCGCCTGCACCATCTCGCCTTCGGTGACAAACAGCTCTGCCACCCAGCGCGCGCTCTCTCCCTGTTGCCACAAGGCGCGGACAGAGCCGTGTTGAAGCTGGGTCTGAGCGATGGCAACACCGGTCTCTGAGCGCACCACCTCGGCCCGGGTCACCTCAACCCGTGACTGCCGGGCCAGGAACTCCCCTTTCAGCTGATCCAGCTGCGACAGGGTGCTAACCCCTTTCTGACTCAACGACTCAAGCCGTTCAAGCTCCCGTTGCGAGATACTTAACAGACTCTGCGCCTCACGATAACTGGCACGGGCGACGGCCAGCTCCGCTTCCGCCTGAATCAGGGCGTGGCGTTGGGAGATACTGTCGATGAGAGCCACCTCGGTATCACGCTGAACCCGATCCCCCAACCCCACTCGCAGCCGCTCAAGACGCCCCCCGATTTCCGCAGCAATCGGGGCGTCGGCACTCGCCTCTAGCGAGCCGTTAAACAGTCGCCACTGAGAGATGGAACCCGTGCGAACCGCTGTCACTTCAACCGCTTGTGGACGCGTCTCTTTTTTATTCTGCCCCTTTTGAATTTCACTCTGACGGTCACTGCAAGCGGTGATGAGGGAGAGAGCGGTAGCAATAATCAGCAGTAGTGGAATGGTCAGCTTCATATCAGGATCTCGGCAGCGGGAGTTGATGCGAATATTACGCTAATGTTGGTAAAATGGAAGAAGATAAGAAGTGAACACAATCCATAACGCAACTTCTGGATACCCTAAGATATACTTGGAAACAGTGGGTTTCAGAGTTCCTGGGTATACCCAACAGACTGCACAAATCTCTCAATGGGGTGAGTAAATGAATCGAGACACCATAAAAAACCGTGGAGCAATGAGTTGAAAGAGAACTGCAACAGTGAACTTTGGCGAAAGGTGAACAGCAAGGGGTTCCACCCCAACCATGTTGCTGAAGTGGGTGTCGGTTATCCCAACACCTCCAATGTCTACGGTTACATCGAGATGGGGGTCAAAACGACGCTGGTGGAGCCGAACCCCGACTCAATTCTACTCATCAAGGAGAAATTTGACGGCAAAAATATCACCTTACACCAAGCGGCTATCTGTGATTACAGTGGTGAAGTTGAGCTATGTATGCGCCAAAGCTCCACCTTTGTCGCCGACCTTACGAGCAGTCCGGCGCTCGTCAATGACAGCTGCAACATCGCTGCATCCACCAAAAAGGTGGTCAAGGCGCTCCGGTTCGATGAGGTGGATGATGGCACCATTGAGCTGTTGTCGATTGACACCGAAGGTAGTGAGTGGTTTGTGCTTAAAAACATGGTGAGCCGTCCGGCTGTGATCTCTGTGGAGACACACGGGGGGATCTATCAGAACCCCTATCTTGAGCAGATTCTCGACTGGTTGCAGCGCAACCGGTACAAGTTATGGTACAAAGACAAAAGTGACTCGGTTTTTGTCCTGGAGAGCCAGATCCCGGTCACCTCGGGGGAGAGGATTACCCTTCTTTTCTCCAATCTTAAGATCGCCCTCAAGTCGTTCAAGAAGCGTCTCAGCAAGCGGATAAAAGCGGAAAAATGAGACTTAATCTCTGGAAAAAAAGATAATAAAACCTGAAAAGAGGATCACTGTTCGCCGTGCTGCATCGAGTTGGTCAGACGCCATTTGCCGGAGATCTCGGTTAGACGCCAGTTTATCACCGGAATCTCACTCAACATCTCGCGATCGATGACATAGACCTCGACATCGCTCACTGCGGTCGCCTTTGCACTGCTGCCGCTCTCTCCCAGGATCCACTGACCGCAGATGTACTTCCCCCGACCGAGGATCAGACGGGTATACTCCTCGACTTCAACCTCTCCCGAGAGGATCAGATAGAGCGGTTGCCGCCCATCAAGAGAGAGCGCCTCCCCTGCAGCAAAGCTCTTCAACTCCATCGAGTTGGCGATCCTCGACAGCGTGGCGTAGGAGATCTTCTGCCCGAAGAGCCAGGTCTCTCGCAGAAAGGAGACCGTATCCACCAACTGCTGAAACTCTTCCAGCAGGTTGTTCTCCTCCAGGAATGAGCGTAGCACCGGAATCGAAAAGCGCATCAGATAGACATGGGAGACCGCACGCCAGGTCCCGGGGACCGGTCGCGTCGTAAAGATGGACTGTTCGCCCACCAGAGAGCCACTGGCGAGAGAGCTTCTAAACTCTTTGTCAGCGTTGACATATTCGACGCTACCGGTGAGGAGAAGTGCCATGTAGCCGTCATCCAGCCCCTGCTTACGAATGATCGTCCCCGGATTGATGCTGGTGATCGGGGCGTTGAGCAGACTCTCCAGACGGTGGTAAGAGATGCTCTTAAAGATCGACTGCAGGGTATAAATCGCCCTTTTGCGCAGGTAGTCACGAGTGGCAGAGACCAAGGTATCGACCGACCCAAACGGGGCAGCAGAGCCGATCTCCTTCTCATCGTTGGTCAGGGGTCGATTGATATGCGCGAGCGAGATTCGGGTCGAGGCGTCATAACGGAAATCCTCCGCATTCCCATGGATCATCCCGCCGCCGATGTCGATCTTTTTGATATCGGCGGGGTGGAGGTAGTTGCTCTTAATACGGCTGATAAACCCTTCGGGAAGGAGGTCGTCGCCGCTACCGACCATCTTGTCGAGGAGATCAAAAGAGGTGAGATCCGCCCAATGGGCATAGGTTTTGAACCCAGTGGTATCCCGTACCCGAAAAATGAAGATATTATTCTCAACCGGGTGCGGCGAGTAGATAGGCTTTACCCCCATCTGGTTGATATTATTCCAGTTGTCCAACTCGAGATCGCAGATCTCAAAAAAGTCACCCAAACTGGATCCACTCTCACCCAACAGCGCCGCCAGCTTCTTTTCGGTGGAGTAACGCACCATGGGGGTCGCATAATACTTAATCTTGTGATCCGAGAGCATCAGGGTGGTGATCCCGGCAAAGTGATCGTCATGGATATGGGTGTGAAACAGCCCCTCCACTTCGCTCATATCGATTCCAAGCATCTCGAGGGTATCGGTGATATTGGGGGGGGCATCCACCAGATAGACCTCCCCCTGAAACATAATCACACTCGACATACTGGGGTGGTTGATATCCCAGCCATCCCCCTCTCCCGAATGGAGGACACTAAAATATTCACGCGGGATCTCATGGTAGTCGAGGGTATAGGGGGAGTGGTAACTCTCCTCCGGACCGAGATTGAGATCTACCTCCTGGACATCACCACGGTAACTGAATTCAAAGTGGTTGGGGGCGAGACGCCGGATTGTCACCCCGTTATAGATCTCCACCGCACTATCGCCATCCCCCACCTCCACCGAAGTGATAATCTGCGATGGATCCTGAATAGCACCAAAGGCGAAACGGCGCTTCACCCGCATCATGAGTTCGGCCATGGTCGGATCTACACCCGCCTCGAGCAGCTCCTCAAGATTGAGCAGTCCATAATTCCCACGGTGGATATACTCCAGTTGTGCCTTCACCTGGGCAGGATGTCCGATCAGTATCGGTTTCGCTCCGCTGTTATTGGGGTGACCCGGCACCATCATCCCCTGACGATAGAGCATCTGCAGGATCGGAAATTCAGCGAGATTGGCAAAGCTGCCGTTCTGCAGCGGGTTATCGGAGAGAAGAATGGCGTTGGGGCCGGTCTCAAAGGTGACCTCCCCCTCGCGGGTTGTGGCGATCTGGCCATGACGCATCAGATGTTTCACCACCTCTGCCGGACAGCCACAGAGAACATAGAGTTCCGCCTCAGGGACCTGAAGCCAGTAGACACCGGTGGTGATCTCAATCAGACGGAGGTTATGCATCGCCCGGCGCAGGGTGGCTTCAGCCTCCACCAGCTCCCGCGTCCGCGCTTCGACCCTCACCTCAAGCAGGGCGTGTTCCGCCTCCAGTTGCTGCCGAACCTGCTGCAGTTCGTCGCAGGTTTGACGATACTGCTGCAGCAACTCCCCGTAATGTTGCCTGAAATGTTGATCCTGAGACTGCTGCAGCAGCGCTTCAGCGGTGTGAACCGATTGTTCACAGCCACGCTCATCCCGTTGTGACGCCATCATTGTCCCCCACCACCCCTCAGTAAGGTGGTGACACTACACCAAACAGCCTCAAAACTGCAACACCTGCTGTTCACTACAACGAAACTACGCATCATGCCTAACCTCAACACCGGTGAGTAGAGTGGAGGCGATTTTGCGGTGATCAAAGCGTTGAAACCAGTGAGGTTTGATCTCAAGTGGGGAGGCGAGGGCACGCACAATGGCCTCTGCCAGACTCTGCGGGGTCATCGCTGCGATAAACTGCTGCTGCTCCTCTATCAACACCTCACGCACCCCACCGGGTGAATCTGTAGCGACCACCGGGGTTCCACAGCAGAGTGACTCTGCTATCACTAACCCAAAACCCTCCTGAAGTGAGCTGAGGATGAAGAGTCGTGCCTGTTTCATCCAGGGATAGGGGTTAGAGCGGTTACCGATAAAGTGAACCCGCTGCGCAATATCCAACTCTGTCGCCAACCGCTGTAGCTGCGGCAGCTCCTGACCATCTCCAACAATCACCAGCGGCGTTGTGACTCCGCTCAGGGCATACGCCCTCAGGAGAAGAGTCTGGTTCTTTTGGTAGGTGAGACGGGCGACATGAACCAGATACTCTGCTGCTGGTGGCTCGATCGCCTCCATTGCAAGGCGGCTAATTTCGCCAATATCTATCGGATTGTAGACCAGTTCAAGTTGTCCACTGTTCACAGCACACTGCTGCAGCCACCCCTCCAGAGAGCGCTTCACTCCCAGTGAGTTGACAATAAGGTGGCGGTTGGCATAGAGCAGTCGGGTATAAAATCGCTGCAGCAACCCGGGCTTTCCCGCTTGGATGGGGCTAACCAACAACAGCCTGCCCCGGGGATCCTGCCAGCGCCAGAAATTCTCAAATGCCCCCTGCCCCACGAAAAAAACCCGATCCACCGGCCCGGACTGCCGTTCAATCCGCTTAAGAAGGAGGCGAAGATAGAGTGAGCTATAGAGACCTCTCCAGACAAAACCCGACTTCGGTACCATCCACGCAAGGGTCGCTCTGCTGATTAGGTCGTACAACAGCCCGATTCCGGTCAGTCGGTTCAGCCAATCCACATTAAAGTCAATCACCTTCACCTCTGGAAGAGGTCGCAGCCCTTTCCGTTTTTTCAACACCACCAGATAGCTGTCGCACCCGATCTCAGCGAAACCGTTGGCAAGTGAGATGGCGTGCCGCTCAGCGCCCCCTATCTGCAGACTCCGGGTCACCACCAGCGTCCGCTCTTTTCGATCATTCACCTATTTTTCTCTCCACCTGAATCGCAGTTATTTCCACCGTAGTGATGTCGACGCAACGGAATAAGCATATCATGACCTTACATAACGGTTACTCTTCGCTGAATGATTTCTTCGTAACCATTCACTCCCCTGGCCTGTTTTAGCCCTCACCCCGGCCCTCACCCAATGTAAATATTCGGCCAACCCATTCTTGACATATGGCAGAACGTTCAGATCGCGAAAGTCAGGCCGCAAAAAATACACCCACGCATCTTTGATTGGAACGCACCGGCGACCTGATGGGCCGAGCTTGCCGCGCACCTGAGTCCGACCAAGTCAAATCCAGTTGGCGGCGTGGTAACAGGTTCCTTCAAAGCGAGGCGTTTCAACGAACGTCTCCAAAAGCAAGGGACGGATTCCGTACCGCACTCCTAGTTCTCGGGAAGCTGGCGTGCCATTTGCCCCGGGATCATGGAGGCCAAGTGGGGAACCCACACCCAAGGGAGGATCAGGAAACGGGCACTACCCAGGTTGCGTTCGTCTGTTGGATGGTCCCAGCCGATGAAACGATCCCCGGGAGCGGTTTGCCAGGCAGCGGCGCCAAAGCCAGGCAAGGCGAGAAGCTCGCCACGACTGTAGACGAAGTAGCGCAGCTGGGCACCGGGCAGGGGGTTATGGCCGAGGTAGTGGTAGCACCACGATTCGGGCTTGGTGGTGCTCCAGCGGGCGCAGTGCCGCAGCCGGTCGATGGGTGTAGCGGGGTCGGAAGTGGATGTGATCAATGCGCGGAGATCGGGCCGCGCATTGCGCGATGGCGGTAACACCAGCCGATTCACCTCCCGATCCGCAGCATCGCCACCCGGGCCGACATCTCCTTCAATCCGCCATCGGGTTTGCGCCAGTCGAGTGCGGCGCAGGTCAGGCGCGAGAGTTCAGCACGACTCCGCGTGGGGTCTTCGGCAATGTGCCTGCGTATGAGATCCAACTCAGCGGGGGTGAAATCACGCCCGCAGTAGCGGTGAATTATGAGGTATCGGGAGGCGGCTCGCGGTTCGGTGTCGAACTCTTCCCCTGGATAGGGGACTCGGCTAACGACCAGGGCAGATACGGGGTGATATCCTCCGGCGGCTGTCCGCCATTGTCGGCACAGGCTTGGAGATAGGTTTGCAACCAGGATCTTACCGGGATCCCCCACAAGGCAAGGGTCTGGAACAGGCTGAATAAGAATGCCGCCAAATCGGCACTCCACAAACTACCTGAGCCGTAATAATTCTTACGCCCAGTCACCGGCCCTCGAATTGAATTTTCACCCCGATTATTATC
>JADFYS010000269.1 GCA_015232955.1 Gammaproteobacteria bacterium | reverse complement strand
AATAGAATGACTATTCATGCGGCTTCATGCCTTGAATAGCCACGCTTCTCGACTCCCTGAAATCCACTGTTTCCAAGGTTCTTGGGTATAGCGCTCTGTTCTGCTGTGGACTTTAGGATTATCGGGCCGTTTGTTTCTTGGAGATGCTGTAATCGAGATGGATCATTTACCGCAAGAACCTCCTCCCTATCTCCAGAATTATGAGGCTGGGACACCGGAGAGCCTCAAGCTCCCCCCCCACTCAATAGAGGCAGAGCAGTCGGTCCTCGGAGCACTTCTCCTCGATAACCAAGGGTGGGAGAAGGTTGGAGATGCGGTTACCGAGGAGGATTTTTACCGTTACGATCACCGACTCATCTTTCGCGGGATCGCCCGACTTGCGGATGAGAACAGCCCGTTTGATGCCATTACCCTGACCGAGTGGCTCGATAACCAAGGGTTAATTCACGAGGCGGGGGGGATCGCCTATATCGGAAAACTGGCTTCGGCCAGCGCCGGCGCCGCCAATATCAAATCCTATGCGGCGATCATTCGCGAACGCTCGATCTTGCGTCAGCTGATTCAGGTGACCAATGAGATTGCCGATAGCGCCTATAAACCTGACGGGCGCAAGGTGAATGAGATCCTCGATATTGCAGAGAGCAAAATCTTTAATATCGCCGAGCAGAGTGCCCGTTCCCGCGCCGGATTTGTCCCCATCAAAACCCTGCTTGCCGATGCGGTGGATCGGATTGAGGAGCTGTTTGAGCGTGATAACCCGATCACCGGTATCCCGACGGAGTTTCACGATTTTGATATTCAGACTGCCGGGCTTCAGAAATCGGATCTCCTGATCGTAGCCGGACGACCCTCTATGGGGAAGACCACCTTTGCCATGAATATTGCTGAAAATGCGGCGATCAAACATGGGGAGACAGTTGCCATCTTCTCAATGGAGATGCCGGGGGTCCAGATCGCGATGCGGATGATCTCCTCCATGGGGCGGATCAACCAGAGCCGCCTGCGTGCAGGCAAACTCAATGATGATGACTGGTCACGAATCACCGCGGCGTTGGGGATGATCTCTGAATCCAATATCTATATCGACGACACCCCCGCACTCACCCATATCGAACTGCGGGCGCGGGCGCGACGGTTGAAGCGGGAGAAGGGGTTGAGTCTGATCATCCTCGATTACCTGCAGCTGATGCGGGGGAGTGGTAACTCCTCTGAAAATAGGGCGACCGAGATCTCGGAGATCTCCCGTTCACTGAAGGCACTGGCGAAGGAGCTTGATCTGCCGGTTATCGCCCTGTCACAGCTCAACCGAAGTCTGGAGCAGCGGCCGAATAAACGCCCGGTGATGTCGGATCTGCGGGAGTCGGGTGCGATTGAGCAGGATGCCGATGTCATTGTCTTCATCTATCGAGATGAGGTCTATAACGACGAGAGCAGTGATAAAGGCGTTGCCGAAATTATTATCGGAAAACAGCGTAACGGCCCTATCGGCACCGTAAGAATGGCCTTTCTCGGCGAATATACCCGTTTTGAAAATCTCGCCCATGACGCCTACGGCAGTAACTATTAGCAGATGGCGGTGGATTCGAGGGCGTGGATTACCATTGACCGTGCGGCTCTGACGCATAATCTCGGAGTGGTCCGCAGCTATGTGCCGCAAGCCAAGATCGCTTGTGCGGTAAAGGCGAACGGTTATGGTCACGGTGTGGCGGTGACCACCTCTGCACTCGAACAGGCCGATGCCTTTGCCGTTGCCACCCTTGATGAGGGTTTGGAGCTGCGCCGACTCGGTCTCACTCACCCTGTGGTTCTTCTGGAGGGGATCACCAGTGATGAAGAGGGGCGGGTGGCGCAGGCCCATGGCCTGCAGCAGGTGGTCCACGCCCGCTATCAGCTGCAGATCCTGCAGCAGCTCCCCCCTTCAGCGCCGATTCCTGTCTGGTTAAAGGTGGATAGCGGGATGCACCGTCTCGGATTCGATCCAGAGGAGATGGCCCCCCTCTGGCGTGAGGTCGAGGCGACTCCACAGCTGCAGCTGCAGGGGGTGATGACCCATCTTGCTGATGCCGATGATCTCCACTCCTCCCACACCCGCGAACAGTGCGCCCGCTTTGAGCGTGCGGTAGAGATGATTCCCGGGCCTCGCTCTATCGCCAACTCTGCAGCCATCCTCCACTGGCCGCAGAGCCATCGCCACTGGGTTAGGCCGGGGATCATGCTCTACGGTGCATCCCCCATGGGGCAAGGGTGTGGCAGTGATTATCGTCTGCGCCCGGCCATGACCTTCTCCAGCCGTCTCATTGCGCTACGCGAGATCGCCGCTGGAGATTGTGTCGGTTACGGCTCTACCTGGTGTGCACCGCGGAGGATGCGGATCGGCACGGTTGCGGTGGGCTATGGTGATGGTTATCCCCGTCATGCCGGCAATGGCACGCCACTGTTGGTCAATGGTGAGCGAACCTCGCTTCTGGGGCGGGTGTCGATGGATATGATAACAATAGATCTCGACCACCTACCACAGGCGGCGGTGGGGGATATCGTGGTTCTCTGGGGCGACGGGTTGGCGGTAGAGGAGGTGGCGCGAGCCGCCGGAACCATCCCTTATGACCTATTTTGCGGAATCACTTCCCGGGTGAGTCGCGTCGGATGAGCGTGCAGTGGTTGGCGCCAATAGTGACAATGGTGTAAGGTAATGAATCAATGCTATTTCGAAGGGAGATCCCCTTAATGACATTGGGTAATGAATCGATGGCAGGAGCCGTAGGATGAATGTAACTGTGACCGAGGCGCAAGAGGTGATGAGAACCGCAGAGCGGCTCTACGCCCCTGCAGAGGTGGAGCAGGCGCTGGAGCGTATGGCGGCGGAGATCACCACAGCTCTTGCAAAGAGCAATCCTCTGGTGGTGACCGTACTTACAGGAGCGATTATTCCCGCCGGGCTGCTGATGACAAAGCTCCACTTTCCACTTCAGAGCGACTATCTCCATGCAACCCGTTACCGGGGAGATACCGAGGGGAGAGATCTTCACTGGCTCGTCAGACCGAGGAGTGATCTTCGGGGGAGAACGGTATTGATCGTGGATGATATCCTGGATGAAGGGCCGACACTGCAGGCGATTGTCGCCGCTTGCCGGCAGCAGGGGGCCGCTGCGGTGTACACTGCGGTGTTGGTGAAGAAGAATCACAACCGTAATATCGGGATTGAAGCCGATTTTGTCGGTCTGGAGACCGGTGATCGTTATCTCTTCGGCTACGGAATGGATTATCACGACTACTGGCGCAATGCGCCGGGGATCTTTGCGGTGAAGGGGATGTAGCGACGATGTCAGAAACAGAGAACAGGATGCAGCGGTTGGCGGTAATTGGCGGGACCGGTCTGAATCGCCTCTCCGGGGTGGAGATCCTCTCCGAATTGACGGTGGAGACCCCATACGGTCCGCCGTCAGCACCGCTGACCGAGGTGATGCTTGCGGGTAAGAGGGTCATCTTTCTCCCCCGTCACGGTAAAGGGCACACCTTGCCGCCGCACCGCATTAACTATCGCGCCAATCTCTGGGCACTCCATCAGCTGAAGGTCGAGACGGTGATCGCTGTAAACGCAGTGGGGGGG
>JADFYS010000268.1 GCA_015232955.1 Gammaproteobacteria bacterium | reverse complement strand
ACGATGGCGTCCATGCCATCGACACCCGTCAATCGGGTAGCTGAGATCCCTTCGCAGTCACTAACTTAATAGCATTGGGGTGTGAATGGTTACTATGCCAAAGCCTCCGCAATGTCATTAAATTGTCATAATTTATTCAAAAACACTTCATTTTTGTCTCATATTTTCTTCATCTGCAAGGTCTAAGATGACGGCACTTTTACTCATCCTCGGTCACATACACCATGGTTCAACTCAGCGCAGACGCCCGTCAAACCCGCCGTTCCCGCAAGGATCTTTTTGCCCGCTACGGGATCACCATGGGGGGCATCGGTATTATTGTCGCCATCCTCACCATCTTCTTCTACCTCGCCTATGTGGTCATCCCGCTATTTGAGACGCCACACAGCAGCCGGGTCGCCACCTACGCCGTCGATGACATTGGTGAGATCCTCTTTCTGGGGATTGATGAGCAGAGTGAATATGCAACACTTGTAGATGATCGCGCACAGTTGGTCTATTTCCGGGCAGGCAACGGTGATGTCATTCAACGAACCGATTTATCACATCATGGCGAACTGGTTGCCGTTTCCGTCTCCAACTTTGAGCGGGGTCTGATTGCGCTGGGATACGCCAATGGCAAGGCGCTGGTTCTGCGCGCCGGGTTTAAGGTGACTTACACCGGAACACGACAGATTAAACCTCTAGTTGAGTACCCCTTCGGAGAGCAGCCCCTTGCCATCGGTGACTCCGATATCGTATTGAAAAACATGGCGATGCGCAGCGATAGTGAGAGTGTCACCATAGCCGTCACCACCGCAGAAGGTCAGGTCGAGGTGGCGCAGTGGGTCAAGGAGAGTTCATTTCTCGATATGGATGATGTAACCCTAACCCGCAGTAATGTTACCCTGTCGGGTGCCATCAAGGCCGATCATGTTCTTATCGATCCCTCTCAGCGCCATCTCTATCTTGCTGCCAGTGATGGTAATTTCGAGCAATATCTAATTAATGATATTCAGTCGATTGAGAGGATTGAAAGAAAAAAAATCGTGGGTGATGACACCCAGCTTCAGTTGATTCAGTTTCTAATCGGTGGCACCTCCCTTATGGTGGGAGACTCCAGAGGTAACCTCAGCCAGTGGTTTAATGTTCGCGGTGAAAATGGGGAGGAGTCCCTGCAGCAGGTTCGCTCCTTTGGCCACAACGGGGTTAGCCTGACGGCCTACGCCTCTGAACTTCGGCGCAAGGGGATGGTGACCGGGGATCGCCTCGGTAATGTCTCTATCCTCCACTCCACTGCCGAACGGGAGCTACTGACAATCCCCGTCAGTCAGAGCGCTATTACCAACATCGCCAACGCCCCTCGCTCTGACACTTTTATCGCGGTTGATGAAGAGGAGCAGTTTCACTTCTACCATGTCACCAATGAGCACCCCGAGATTTCATTCTCTTCCCTCTGGAGCGAAGTCCATTATGAGGGGTTTTCCGAACCTGACTATATCTGGCAATCCTCTGCGGCCAACAACGACTTTGAACCGAAGATGAGTCTGGTGCCCCTCGCCTTTGGTACCTTTAAGGCGGCCTTTTACGCCATGCTGGTCGCCGTCCCCCTCTCAATTCTCGGGGCGATCTATACCGCCTATTTTATGAGCGCACCGATGCGCAAGCTGGTGAAACCGACCATAGAGATCATGGAGGCACTACCAACGGTTATTATCGGCTTTCTTGCGGGGCTGTGGCTGGCGCCGGAGATTGAGCTGCACCTACCGGGGGTCTTCTCGCTATTGATCGTCATGCCGCTGACGATCTTTGCTGCCAGTTACGGTTGGTGGCGGGCACCCAGTGCATGGCGCCAGAGGATCCCGGATGGCTGGGAAGCGGCCCTGCTCATCCCTGTGGTGGTGTTTGCGATTTGGTTCAGTATGGCCATCAGTATGCCTCTGGAGAGACTCTTTTTCGGTGGCGATATGCGTCTCTGGCTCAATAGTATCGGCGTCGATTTTGACCAGCGTAACTCGATCATTATCGGTCTTGCCATGGGATTTGCAGTCATTCCGACCATCTTCTCCATCGCAGAGGATGCGGTATTCAGTGTTCCCAAGCATCTCACCTTTGGCTCTCTCGCTCTTGGTGCCACACCGTGGCAGACGATGATTCGGGTGGTCATTCTCACCGCCAGCCCGGGGATATTCTCGGCGGTGATGATAGGGCTGGGGCGGGCAGTGGGCGAGACGATGATCGTCCTCATGGCCACCGGAAATACGCCGATCATGGACTTTAATATCTTTGAGGGGATGCGGACACTGGCGGCCAATATCGCGGTAGAGATGCCGGAATCAGAGGTCAACAGTACCCACTATCGTGTCCTCTTTCTTACCGCACTGGTGCTGCTGATGTTCACCTTCTTCTTTAACACCATCGCTGAAATCATCAGGCATCGTCTGCGTAAGAAATATAGCTCACTTTAGTGCTCTACAGTGAATCATAACCGTACTCTCTATCACCCTGGATAACGACATGTTTAAAGAATGGTATAAAAGCGGTACCCCATGGATCTGGCTCAATGCCGGGGCGGTCAGTATTAGCGTGGTCATGGTGGTCACCCTGATTGCCCTGATTGCAATCAGGGGCCTGAACCATTTTTGGCCGAAGGAGGTCATCGACTACAGTTTTTATGGCAATGATGGCTCGGTAACCCATCTTATCGGTGAGACCTACGATACCGAGATTGTTCCTGCTCGCCAGATCTCTGCCAAGGCCGATCCCGATGTGATGGTGGAGCGAAAGCTGATCAAGATCGGTAACCGTGAAATAAACGGCCTCGACTTTCGCTGGATTGTGAGCGATGAGGTGGCAAAGACCGAGACACACCCCGATCTCATGGTACTTGAGAGGAAGGAGTGGGGAAATTTCTACGGCTTTCTTAGCGGACTGCAGGAATCAGGAAGAGAGGTTGTCCCGGAAAATGGCCACCTCTACGGCGAACTACATCGCCGTCTGCAACGGGCAACCGACATCAGCGAAGAGATTGAGGAGATAGAGAAGGATGAGATCGGCTCTATCAACTACGATATGGAGCAGATTCGTCTCGCCAAAAGACGGTTGGAGCTTAAGGGGATCCCGGCAGGGGACGAAAAATTCACCCGGCTAAACGAAGAAAAAAATGGTCTAAATGCCGATTATCAGCAACTTCAGGCCAAACTGACCGAACTCTATGGCCAAATCGGTCGCGACACCCTCACCGCAAGGGTGATGAGCGGTGAGGAGGTGACCATCTCCCTGTCGAATGTGGTCCAGGCCTATCTGCCCAACAGCATGACCCTTATGGACAAGATCGGTTTCTACCTCAGCAGTATCGGCCACTTTGTCTTTGGCGAACCACGAGAGGCCAACACCGAGGGAGGGGTCTTCCCCGCCCTTTTCGGCACCGTGCTCATGGTGATTCTAATGGCAATAGTGGTCACCCCCTTTGGGGTCATTGCCGCGGTCTACCTCAAGGAGTATGCAGATCAAGGGGTGCTGACCCGCCTCATCCGGATAGCAGTCAATAATCTTGCCGGTGTCCCCTCCATTGTCTACGGGGTATTTGGTCTGGGCTTTTTTGTCTACTTTATGGGACAAAATATCGAC
>JADFYS010000267.1 GCA_015232955.1 Gammaproteobacteria bacterium | reverse complement strand
ATAAGGCCAGTTTCTCCAATCTTTTGACCAGTTCGATTAATAGCGTCAATGAGTTGAGAAGGAACTCCGGCGATCTCCGCCGCGCTTTTGAGGTGGGAGATCCCAATGTTACCCTTCCCGATGTGATGATCGCCAAAGCCAAAGCGGGTGTCGCTTTTGAGGGTATGATGCAGGTTCGTAATAAGCTGGTTGATGCCTATAGTGAAGTGAAACGGATGCCGGTGTAGGCGGTTAACCCCTTAATTCAATACATTCTTGGAAGCGTAATCAAATGGAACTAGCAGCGGTGAGCGAAGACGATAAGAAAGTGGTAGAGGCGTTACCTGAGGAGCTGCGGAATGTAGACAAGCTCCCCGCCTCTCTTGACGGCTTCCTTGGACTGCCTTTGGTGCGGCAGGTCGCCTTAATGGTGAGTACCGCAATCAGTATCGCCCTGATAGTGGTGGTGGTGATGTGGTCCAATAAACCGGACTATATTCAGCTTTTAGGGTCGGTGGATAGCCAGGATATCAGTGATGCGGTTCTGGTGATGCAGCGTTATAACATCGACCATATGATCGAGCCGACCTCCGGGGCGCTGATGGTCTCTTCCAATCAGGTCCATCAAGCGAGGATGAAGTTGGCAAGTGAAGGGCTTCCCCGAAATAATAGTGGCTACGGGATGGAGTTGCTGGAGAAGAAGCCGGAGTTTGGTACCAGTCAGTTTCATGAGCTTAAGCGCTACCAGCTGGCACTGGAGGGGGAACTGGCCCGTTCGATCACCACCCTCAAGAGCGTCAAAAGTGCTCGGGTCCATCTCGCCCTACCCAAGCAGTCGGTCTTTGTCCGTAAGGAGAAACGGGCGAGTGCGTCGGTTCTCCTGGATCTCTTTGGTGGACGCAAGATGGATGAGGCGCAGGTGAGCGCTATCGCCCATATGGTCTCCTCCAGTATCCCCAATCTTGAAGCGGAGAATGTGACTATTGTCGATCAGCACGGCAATCTGTTGAGCAAGCGGGAGAGCGCCTCCGGTCTTGATGTCAGTCAGGAGCAGCTGAAGTATGCCCAAACTGTTGAGGATCTCTATATTGATAGTATCGTCGATATTCTCTCGCCCATTGTTGGTATGGATAAAATTCGTGCCCAGGTCTCGGCCAATCTCGACTTTTCGGCAACGGAGAAGACGATGGAGAGTTACAATCCCGATCTCCCTGCCCTGCGCAGTAGCCAGAGTCTGGAAGAGAGTCGGGCCAATGGTGGTGCTGTTCAGGGGGTTCCTGGCGCGCTCTCCAACCAACCTCCCGGTGCGGGGAACGCTCCGGAGGCGACTGACGGCGTAAACGGCGGGGGTGCCGGTTCTGACGGATTGATCAGTAATCGACGGGAGAATACCAGTAACTATGAACTGGATCGGACCATCAGCCATACCAAACAGGCGGTAGGTATTCTCAAACGGCTGACGGTGGCGGTGGTGATCGATAATGTGGAGAAGAAGGACGAAGAGGGCAATATCATCTATGCCCAGCGCACTCCGGAAGAGATGGAGCAGATGTTGCGCCTGGTGCGTGAGACTGTAGGCTATACCCCGCAACGGGGAGATAGTGTGGATGTTATCAATATCGGTTTTGCCGGGCGTGAAGAGATTCCGATGGCTAAACAGGAGATCTGGGAGCAGTCCTGGTTTATGCCGGCGGTGAAGAGCGCTGCCGGAGTGGTTATTGTCCTCATCTTCTTCCTCGCCGTTATTCGGCCAATGTTAAAGACCCTGGCCGATAATAAAGAGATGAGGCATGTCCTGCTCGCCGAGAAGGAGTTTGGATTGACCGCAGAGATGATTGCTGCCGGTGGTGTAGCGGGTGTGGGAGGCGCTGCGGGTGGAGGTATGGGTGGCGCTGGTGGTAGAGGTGCCGGTGGTGGTGGAGCCGGCGGTGTTGGTGGCGTCGATGGGCTGGACGATGATGTTCTGGCTCTGGGAAGTGACGGCGCCTCTGCGGATGATGGGGTGGTCAAACTGCCGGGAGATGGTACCTACAAAGAGAATATTAAGGTTGTGACCGGGGTGATTAAAGAAGATCCTGATCTCGCCGCCCAGGTCATAATGTCTTGGATTAACGAGGAGTAGACGATGGCTGCTGCTGTACCAACAAAAGAGAAAGCAAGCGACCTTAAAGGGCCGGAGAGAGCGGCTGTACTGATGATGGCGGTGGGAGAGGAGCACGCCGCTGCGATGCTCGAACGGATGGGGCCGAAAGAGGTACAGTTGGTGGGCGAGGCGATGGCCAGTCCGATCAATATCACCAAAGAGATGATAAACGAGGTGGTGGCGGAGTTTGCCCGCACCATCGGTACCAAAACCTCTCTCGGTAGTGGTAATGAGATGTTCCTCAAAAATGTCCTGACCAAAGCGCTGGGTGAGGATAAGGCGAGTGGTCTTCTCGATCGGATCCTTATCGGTCGTGGTTCCAAAGGTCTGGAGCAGTTGAAGTGGATGGAGCCCCGGGCCATTGCCGAGGTGATTCGGGCGGAGCATCCACAGATCATCTCGATCATCCTCTCATTCCTTGAAGAGGATCAGGCGGCACAGGTGCTGGAGCTGATGCCCGATAATAGCCGTGCAGATATTCTGATGCGCATCGCCAGTCTCGATAGCATTCAGCCCAAGGCGTTGCTCGAGCTGGACGAAATTCTGGCGCAGCAGTTTGAAGGCTCCTCCTCCAGTGTACGCAGCTCCTCGGTGGGAGGCCATAAAACTGCCGCCGGTATCCTCAACTTCATGGACAGTAACATTGAAAGCGAGATTATGGAGAAGATGAAAGAGCATGATGAGGAGCTGGGTACGGCGATTGAAGAGTTGATGTTTGTCTTTGATAACCTGATTGATGTTGATGATCGCGGGCTGCAGACGATGATGCGTGAAGTCTCCACCGACTCCCTTGTCCTCGCCCTGAAAGGGGCTGATGAGGCGCTGCAGGAGAAGATCTTTAAGAATATGTCGAAGCGGGCGGCAGAGATGTTGAGAGACGATCTCGAAGCGAAAGGTCCGGTGCGGGTGAGTGAGGTGGAAGAGGCGCAGAAAGAGATCCTCGCTATCGCGCGGAGAATGTCTGAAGCGGGTGAGATCTCCTTAGGCGGAAGTGGCGGTGATGAGTTCATCTAACGCCTCCTTTGGGGAGGGCAACCCTTTAAAGGGGACGGCGCGTCTGATTGAGGGGGAGGAGAGTAGCCGTTTTCAGGCGTGGACCCCCCCTGGCGTACTGACTCCCGAAGCGGAAGAGGTGCAGCTGCAGCAGGAGGCGGTGGCGGAGCAGTCTCGGCAAGAGGCTGAGGCGCAACAGCAGCAGCGCGAGGTGGAGGAGATTGCCACTCTTGAGGCGATAGATGCGTTGCAGCCGCCGACGGCAGAAGAGATTGAACAGCTGCAGCAGCAGGCGTGGCAAGAGGGTTTTGACCAGGGAAAAGAGGAGGGTACAGCCGCCGGGGCAGAAGAGGTACGCGGGCAGATCGCTCAGATAGAGGAGATTGTTCGCGCCCTGGAGCAGCCACTAGCGACCATTGATGACGAGGTGGGAGAGTATGTGATCGCACTGGCGGTGGCGGTGGCGCGACAGGTGATTCGGCGTGAACTCCACTCCGACCCGGACCA
>JADFYS010000266.1 GCA_015232955.1 Gammaproteobacteria bacterium | reverse complement strand
AACGAAGCAGGTTCTGGTAAATCATATGCAGGCAATCAAGTAATTGGTTTTAATTTCGAGGCAGTAACCGAAGGAGTAAGTGTCGAATCTGCTGCAACAAGCGAATGGGTTGTGGATCAGATTAGCATTGATAAAAATGGTCTGCAGCGATTTGGTGACACCGAAGATTTTTTTGCAAATCGTTACCAAGCTGAAATAGATGCAACGAATTCAATTAATTTAGCGGATGGTTCTCAGTTAACCTGGGGTGAATGGAGTTCCGGAGATAATGGCAGTTTTATTCTTTCATCAGGTGGCGAGGTTATTGAAAATGTCATACCCGAATTCAGATACATGATAGGTCAGGCCACAGCTATTATGCCGACAACCGGGCAGGCCACATTTACTCCTTCTGTCGGCTATATGCAAAATATTACTGGGGATATCAGTGTTAATTTTCTCAATCGAAATGTAGCGATAAACAATCTCGGTTTTTCTTTAGAGCAATTTCAGTTTAGTGGTTTGAATGGTGGCGCAACCTATTCTGAAAACGGTTCTGGATTTTTTAAGGGGAACTATAGCTCTGGAATTTGTGCTGGATGTTCTGCTTTTTCTCCTGCTGCAAGTGTGTTTACAGGAAATTTTATTGGTAATGAGGCAGATGGATTGCTTTATTCAACTATTATGCAGACCGGTGAAGAAGGAACTAAGGCAGGTGTACATGCATTCACACGCTAAATGAATTACTTGTCATATCATGACTCAATGCAACTTTGGATCGTTAATCAAGCTACGAGTCAGAATCCTTTCCCGTCTACTAAACTGGCGATTTAGTCCCAATTATTAATTTCGAATTCACTTTTTCCGGATTTCTGTTTTCGAAAACAGACAATGTTTACTTGTAACTAATAATTTCAAATTCGGGTATTACCTCAAAGATACTATTAAAGGTTATTAAGCAATAATTTTATAAACTGTTTTGGTGATCAAGTAATGACGAATCAAATTAGACTGATATTGAATGGAGCCACTGTTTTCTTGTCAAGGTCACTACTGGGATTGGTGTTGATGCAATCAACTTCAGCACATGCCGAAATGGAACGCGTGGCGTTGGTTATAGGGAATAAAGACTATAATTATGCACCCCTTATAAACACAGTGAATGATGCAAATGTAATGGCTGAAACTCTAAAAAACCTAGGTTTCGATGTCATAAAAAAGACCGACCTTGATTATCAGCAAATGCTTGTTGCTATTGAAAAGTTTAAAACTAAACTGCAGGCTAGACAGAACGGTGTTGGATTGGTTTTTTTCGCCGGACATGGCGTTAGCATCAAGGGTGTAAACTATCTGCTACCAATAGGTAAGAAATATAATACCGAAGCTGAGGTTGAGCAGGGAGCCGTCAATATCGATTTAGTGATGCAAAGCTTAAAACAGGGAAAATCGAGAGTTGGCTTTGTCGTTTTGGATGCCTGCCGTGATAACCCTTTTGGTGAGGCAAAAAGCCGATCTATTAGTATGAGAGGAGAGGGACTGGCAAGAATGGATCCACCTACTGGAACATTAATCGCCTACGCAACAGCTCCCGGTTCAATAGCCAGTGATGGCAGCGGAAAAAATGGTTTGTTTACCTCTCATTTGGTCAATAATTTACATGTTCCGGGTATCACAGCGGAACAGATTTTTAAAAGGACCCGAGAAGGGGTTGAAAAAGAATCGTTAGGTGAACAAAGTCCACGGGAAGAGACAGCGCTTAAAGGGGAGGACTTCTATTTTTTGCCACTAAAAGATGCCGATATAATTAATCCTGAAGCTGTTGAGTTAATCTATTGGCAGAGCATAAATAACAGTGAGGATTTAAATGACTATCAAAACTACTTACAGAAGTATCCCAAAGGAAAATTTGTAGACTTAGCAAAAAATCGTCTTAATAGACTCAACGGCATAACTCAAACTGACCCTGATCTCTATCAGGCAGGTCTGGCCTATACGGCAAAAAACCGAGGGGATAGCCAGACCGCCGAAGATATGTTTAGTAGTTTGACTAAAAGCAGTAACAGTATTAATATGGCTCGAGGATATGAAGGGCTTGCGAGTCTTGCTCTGGAAAATAATAATCTTGAGCAGGCTGTAGAATTGGTTGAAAAGGCACTTCAGTTGAGACCTAATAGCAGTCTGGCGTTCTTTATTAGAGCTCAAATTGTACATCGTAAAGGAGATACGGGAACAGCGCGAAAGCTTTTGGAGTCAGCTACTAATAGCAAAGCAGACTTTTCATGGCAAAAATCTAAGGCACTTGTGGCAAGCGGAAACTTAAAGCGTAATGAAAACACATCTGCTGCAGTGCAAGATTATAAGGCCGCGCTCAAAATCAACCCAATGGCAACCGAGGCAGTTACGAATCTGGCGACACTCTATCATCAACTGAATCAGTCGGACGAAGCGTTAGAACTTCTTAATCAGAACAGGACGAGTGTTGATGATCGTATTGCTGATGCCCTAGCTTATCAGATACAGCAAGATTTACGACAAAAGCGTGATCACAACAGGCAAAAGCAGATTGATGACAGTGTTAAGGCTCTGATTGACCGAAAATATCAACTGGATGCCAAATCAGTCAGCTTATCGACAGATGACTGGACAACTCCACCGATATCGGTTTCGGTATTGGGCTTTCACGAAAAATCTTCGGCCATGACTGGCAGAATCGGTATGGATATCCTCTTAGGGCAAGAGCTGGAGCGGGTGTTAAGAGTAAAAAACATTGTGGTGGTAGATCGTGCCGTAATAGAAAAGGTACTCAATGAGTTAAAACTGGGAAGCTCAGAACTAGCTGATCCAGAAACTCAGCTTAAGTTGGGAAGGTTGACATCCGCCCGCTTAATTTCGGTAGGTAATCTCTACAATTTAAATGGTAGAAATGTGGTTTCATATCGTGTTATTGATACTGAAACAACCCAAATTGTCCATTCAACAACAGAATCTTTAGCAGGCCAACTGGATCCCGTTGTGGTAAGTGATAAGTTGGCTAATGTCACAAAGGAAGCTATCGACAAGAGATATCCAGTCAAAGGTCGTATAGCCTTGGTAGATCAAGATCAAGTTATTATAAATTTAGGCTCTAAACATGGTCTGTTATCCGGAGATATCTATCAAGTTCTTGGTGAACCTGAGATTATCAAGTTTCGTGATAAGGTGATAGGTCACAGGGACATAATACTGGGTAAATTGAGAGTTGCAGTTGTTGATGATGAAATGTCTTTTGCTGTTCCCTTGGAGAATACAAATAACTTGCAGCCTGAGATGAGAATTATAAGGACAAATAACTAGGTTACCGTTATCTTTGTAACTTGGATTGTGAAACGAAGATATATATACTGTGGATGAATATTGTACTACATAAAATGGTACCTTTTCGGCATTTGCTGTGGAATTACTTGGGATGACCTACTTGGCCGTCATCGTCGTTTTGTGTACACAGTGGTCCGCATATGCGCTGTAGAAACAAGTAAGAACAAAAGGCAACTGCCCGAGTAGTACTTGTTTCTACAGCGTGTTGTTGGACGCTTGCGAAGCGAAATGCCGTAGACGGTCAAGGGCCAATGCGATTAAGTTAGTGACTGCGAAGGGATCTCCGCTA
>JADFYS010000265.1 GCA_015232955.1 Gammaproteobacteria bacterium | reverse complement strand
GGTCAGGCCAACCCCAGTCCACCGGTAGGGCCGGCATTGGGTCAGCACGGTGTCAATATCATGGAGTTCTGTAAGGCGTTTAACGCCTCGACCCAGAACATCGAAGCGGGGCTGCCGACACCGGTGGTCATTACGGTCTACAGTGACCGCAGCTTCACCTTTATCACCAAATCACCACCGGCGTCGGTGCTTCTTAAAAAGGCGGCGGGGATTAAGAGTGGTTCGGCGGTTCCTAATCGCGATAAGGTCGGCAAGATCAGTCGTCAACAGCTGGAAGAGATCGCCAAGACCAAGGAGGCGGATCTCACTGCTTCTGATCTCGATGCAGCAGTAAAGACCATTGCCGGAACAGCCCGTAGTATGGGTATTGAGACAGAGGGGGTGTAGGCGATGGCTAAATTATCGAAAAAGGCGAAGGCGATTGCCGAAAAGTTTGATCACAACCAGAGTTACGCAATTGAAGAGGCGATCAACCTACTCAAGTCGATGCCACCGGCCAAGTTTCTCGAATCCGTAGATGCCAGCATCAACCTTGGGGTGGATCCTCGTAAGTCGGATCAGGTGGTTCGTGGTTCAACCATTCTCCCCCACGGCAACGGAAAAACAGTTCGGGTAGCGGTCTTTACTCAGGGTGCCAACGCCGAAGCGGCGACAGCTGCCGGTGCCGATATCGTCGGTATGGACGAATTGGCAGATGAGGTGAAGAAGGGGATTATGAACTTTGATGTGGTGATCGCCTCTCCCGATGCGATGCGGGTGGTGGGGCAGCTGGGACAGATCCTCGGACCAAGAGGGTTGATGCCCAACCCTAAAGTGGGAACAGTTACCGCGGATGTGGCGACGGCAGTAAAAAATGCGAAGTCGGGTCAGGTCCGTTTCCGTACCGATAAGGCGGGAATCATCCACAGCACCATCGGTAAGATCAATTTTGAAGTGAACGCCCTGAAAGAGAACCTTGAAGCGCTGTTGGCAGATCTCCAGAAGTTGAAGCCATCGAGTTCAAAAGGGATCTATGTCGGCAAGATCACCCTCTCCACCACTATGGGGCCGGGGATTAGTGTCGATAAGAGCTCAGTGATTTTGTAAGCGTTTCCAACTCAAAGCAGTAGCCTCCGCTAAACGAGAGGCTGCAGCAGTGAGTGGAGGGTAGTTTTGACACGGTTTTCCCTCAGGAGAGGGGAGATCTTCGTCGAAGACCGCAGGTGGTTTCGGAGTAGTTGGCCACGACCTTAATTCCAATAGGGACCTGCGCAGACGGTGGTTCAGTCGGTTAGTCACGAAGGATCGCCGTGGGAGGAGAGTGTACAGTCTCTCTGTTACTGTGGCCGATATCTGCAAGGGTATCGTAATTAAAACGAGGTGATTTTGCGTGGCACTTAATCTGGAACAGAAGAAGTCGATCGTAGCAGAAGTTACCGAAGTTGCAGCATCTGCATTATCTGCTGTCGCCGCTGAATATAACGGGTTAACCGCAACCAGAATGACCGAACTCAGGGCGAAGGCCCGAGAGGGTGGTGTCTATCTGCGCGTGGTGAAAAATACGCTTGCGCGTCGTGCGATCAAAGGTTCGGACTTTGAGTGCATGAGTGATGAGTTAGTAGGGCCTCTGGTACTGGCGTTTTCGCTGGAAGATCCAGGTGCTGCAGCCCGGGTGATGAAGGCGTTCGTCAAAGATAATCCAAAATTGGCAGTAAAGGCGCTCGCAGTGGGTGGCCAGGTACTGCCTGCCAGTGATCTCGATAGATTGTCGAAGATGCCGACCAAAGATGAGGCGATTAGCCTGTTGATGGCGGTAATGAAGGCTCCGATCGAGAAACTTGCCCGTACTACCAATGAGGTACCGGGAAAACTGGTGCGGACGCTGGCTGCAATTCGGGATCAGAAAGAGGCGGCGTAAGGAGTTTCTCCTGCCCACCTTCAGAGTGATCAACACGATTTAGAATGAACCGATAAACGATTTTTAGGAGATATAGAGAATGGCTCTATCAAAAGAAGAGATTCTTGATGCAATTGCAGAGATGAGTGTAATGGATGTGGTCTCGCTCATCGAGATGATGGAAGAGAAGTTTGGCGTCTCTGCAGCAGCCGCTGCCGTTGCCGTGGCAGCCCCTGCCGGTGATGCAGCCGCAGCAGCGGAAGAGCAGACGGAGTTCACGGTAGTGATGAGCAGCTTCGGCGCAAATAAGGTTGCGGTGATTAAAGCGGTTCGCGCCATCACCGGACTCGGCCTGAAAGAGGCGAAAGATATGGTAGAAGGTGTTCCCGCCACCATTAAGGAAGATGTCAGCAAGGACGACGCCGAAGGGATTAAGAAACAGTTGGAAGAGGCGGGCGCTGCTGTAGAACTGAAGTAACTGTTCCCGACAACGACGGTACAAAACCGGTGCCCCGGTTTTGTACTCGGGGATAGAGTGCTCTGAAATGACAGAGGCTGACGGCAGGTATGTCGTCGGCCTTTTGTCGCTATCCCGCCCGAATTAGAGTGAAGTGACAGAGCTGGCGTTTCAGTTTTGCGATGTGCCCGGTTGGTGCCATGGCAACAAGAGTGTGACAAGTTGAGGAGAGATGATGGCTTACTCTTTTACAGAGAAAAAACGAATCCGCAAGGACTTTGGTATTCATGCAAGTATTGTGGATGTCCCCTATCTACTGTCAACACAGATTGACTCCTATCGGGGGTTTCTGCAAGAGAGGTTGACCCCGGCTAAGCGCCTCAATAGTGGTCTTCAGGCAGCTTTCACTTCGGTCTTTCCCATTGTCAGCTACTCTGGAAATGCCGCGCTGGAGTATGTCAGTTATCGCTTGGGCGAGCCAGGGTTTGATGTGGTCGAATGTCGGATGCGGGGGATGACCTATGCCGCACCGCTGCGGGTAAAACTGCGTCTGGTGATCTACGACAAAGAGTCGGCCAACAAGAACATTAAGGATGTGCGCGAGCAAGAGGTCTATATGGGGGAGTTACCCCTTATGACCGACAACGGCACATTTGTCATTAACGGAACTGAGCGGGTGATTGTCTCCCAGCTCCACCGTTCGCCTGGTGTCTTTTTTGAGCACGACAAAGGGAAGACCCACTCATCGGGCAAGCTCCTCTTTAGTGCGAGGGTGATCCCCTACCGTGGCTCGTGGCTCGATTTTGAGTTTGATCCCAAAGATTGCCTCTTTATGCGGATCGATCGCCGGCGTAAGTTACCGGCGACCATTCTCCTGCGGGCGCTCGGTTTTGATACCGAGCAGATCCTCGGCATATTCTTCGATTTTGACACCATCACCCTCACTGCTGACGGTGCGAAGCTCAATCTGATCCCCGAACGGCTGCGGGGACAGGTCGCCTCCGAAGATATTAAGATTAAAAAAACGGTGCTGGTGGAGAAGGGGCGGCGGATCACCGTTCGTCACATCAAAAAGCTGGAAGAGGCCAACATCGAACAGATCGAGGTGGGGACCGAGGCGATTCTGGGCAAGGTGCTGGCACACGACTATGTCGATATCGAAACGGGTGAGGTGGTCGCTTCAGCCAATGATGAGCTGACAGAAGATCTGGTGGATAAGCTGCGCCTCTCCGGTATTGAGACTCTGGAGACCCTCTTCACCAATGACCTTGATTGTGGGCCATTTATCTCTG
>JADFYS010000264.1 GCA_015232955.1 Gammaproteobacteria bacterium | reverse complement strand
TATCGGCTTTCCGTAACCAGCGTTTTCAGCTATTTTAGGTAAGTCCATAAATAGTAAAATAATAAAAAAACGATAACTTAAGGCAGCTCCAGCATAGGCTGTTTGATTTCTCGCGCAATCTCGGAAGCGATGCGCTCTCCCTCCTGCCGCACGACTACCTCTGCTGTTTTCGTATACGGGTCATAGATATCCACCGTAATGGTGTACCCCTGAACAATGTTTCGCGCACGCGTTCGCAGAACCATTTTGACTTGATCGTTATATAGGGTTGTATCCTCCTCTACCAACACCTCTCCAGCTGACTTAGCAAGATCGTTTAAAGCGATATTCAACGCCATATTTCGGGCCATCACCTCATTTTCATTTTGAAACTTCCCCTTGCCTTCAACAATAACTGCATCTAATACCCGGTGCAGTTCTGCAACCACCTTACCATTATGCGTCACTTCAATATCTTTCGCAGTCCCCAAACGACTATAGCCGGTCTCCTTTTTCTTCTCGCCGGCACAACCGGTCATCACCGCCAATGCCACAATCAGAGTCCCAGTGTAAATCAATGCTTTATTCATAACGACCACCATCTCCTTCTGTTTCTATTTATAGTTCCCTAGTCAAAACGATCCTGCTATCTGATAGGGGCTAACCTCAGTAATGGTAAATTTTTGATATTTATTACCCAGCAACTCCACTAGATCTCGCTCTCTAGGTCCGGTATAGATACACTTTACCGTATACTTTGCCTGACTATTTTTCCACCCCGCCATAGTAACCCCTTCTACCCCTGAAAGCCCCAAAAGGTAACTGCGCAAGTCATCCGCCTGATTATAACTAACCTGACTTACCGTCAACCCTACCTCACGACTCTCCTGCGCAAGAAGTTTGGGTATCTCCCATTTCAGTTCATCGGCAGCTATCTTTGCGGAACGGGCAAGAGACTCTTCACGGGCGAGTAGAGCCGATGCTGCCTGAAGAGACATATACTTCTGTCGATTGGTCACCACATGCAAAACTCGGCCACTCCCCGGCATGATCGCTTTGGCTGTAAGATTAACCGCACCTAACTGTCCCTGGACATCTGTACCGCCACTCATTATGGAGACACGGTATTTCACCACTCCGGATATCACCACATCAGCATCCGCAGCACGCCCAACTTTTGTCGCAAAAGTAGCCAGCCCTTTGCGTGCATTATGAATTTCATCAAGGGTGACAAAACCACTTTGCAGAACATCATCCGCGGTCACGACTTCGTATCCTGACTGACGAAACCGTTTCGCCATCTCCTGTTCGGCACTACTCACCTGAAGACTATCATAGCCTGAGACACCACTGCCCACATCGATGGTATCAAGCTGTGTTGACTTCTGATCTCCCTCACCACTTTCAGAGAGAATGAAGAGCACCTTTGGCGAGCCTATCATGGCCACAAACTGCGCCAAACCATCATCACCCTTCTTCTCTGGTTCCAGTTTATCTACCACCAGTGCCCGAATCGCCACCAGATATTTATCGCCATCATTTGCATCCGGGCCATCCGTCAGTATTTCATACTCTCGAATAAAACCATGAGTGCGTTTGGTGACCATATCGACCACATCACGGAAATTACGCAGCTGTGAAAATTCGCTAATCTCAATCGATCCTCCCTGCGAGATGGCATTACGGTATGCGTTGAGCAGTGCCTGTTTGCGCGCAACCTTGGCACCACTTCGCATATCACTCCTCCCCTCTGCAGTGACCCACTGCTCACTCCCCACCGTCTCACCACCATCAGCAGACAACGGTACCACCCGTTGCACTTTAGGTGCATCTCCCACAGCCAGAGGTCTAACACCTGCAGCGACTGAAGGCGAAGTGTAAAGTAGCAACAGCACCATCGCCGTGAGCGTTCTATTCATGATCTTTGCCACCTCTAGCTGACAGTTTCTCTTCCAGCTCCTCTATCGCCACATGTATCGCCTGACTCAGCGCTTCATAAGCGAGGGTGGTATCTGTTCCGCCCGCCATACCGAAACCGAGATGACGGGTCACTTTTTTCTCGGCTCTCCCTTCACTACTGCTGGAAAGAATAATCTCGTTAGTAAAGGCGTCTTTCAAAAAGAGTTCGAGATGAACCTGCGCAATTTGTGTTCGCTCCTTACTCAGAGCGCTGGATCCAAATTCCATCCGTTCGGTAAATGCGCTGATACTCCCCGTGAGAAAGTAGTCATTTAATAAAAGATCCTGTATCTGCTGTCGCTGTTCGCTATTTTCAGTGACATCTGACCATTCCAGATTACGACGAAATAGGACTGAACTCAGCCGTGACCAGTCAATCACTTTAAACAATCCTGACTCACTAAGCCCGGCAGTCACCATATCAGTCACCACCGGACCTTTGTAATAAAGTTTAGCGGTTGGATGTTCTATATTGATTGCAACAACTGCCGCAGTGGCTAATGCAGGAGCTACTTTTTTTTCCCCCTCCACAACATCTTCGACCGAACGGTTTTCACTACGCACCCGGGTATCATCACACCCCACCAACAGCAATAGGACGACTACTGCAATAATTTTTCCTACCATAGGACTCATCTCTCCCACACATTTAGACTAATGGCTCACTTCAATTTCTGTCGCTGAATCGAGTAGCAGTTCATCTGTCCTCCTCACCGGTCCCTCTGGGAAAGTCTGCAATAAATTATCAGCAACAGCAGCTAATGCTTCCGTCTCCTCTCCCCCCTCATTGATGGCAATGGCATCTATCACTGCATTCAGAGGATCCAAGGCCCATCTCCTTTTTGCAACGCGTCCCTGCAACGCCGACCAGAGCTGTTTTCCCGTGTTGTCTTGTAGCATCAGCGATCCACTATACGCATAGGCGTTGTAGAGACCACCATGCTGAACATCTGACTGCTCCACTACACCAAAAAGGTAGCCATCCGCAACAACTGTTTTTGTCAACACCTCTGCATCAACCAACTGGAGCTGCCCCGCATGTTCTACACCCAATCCGTACAACTGTTGATCAATGTAGTCGAGTGCAAGCAGAGTATACCCCCGCGACTGTAGCTGAAGTCTCACCCGCTGTCGAAAATGGTAAGCCGACTCTGGTGATACTGAATAGTTGTCAATGGGTAAGATTGCGATACGGTATGAAGAAGAAGATTTAAGCTGCTCAATAAACGCACTATCGACAAAGGTTTCAGGCTCTAATGCTAACAGTGGTGTTATGAATAACAGCAACAGAAGAAAATAGTACCTCACTCTTTCACCTCTCGTACCAGACGCACACTGCGACTCCCGCTCTTGTTGAAGTAGTTTGTAATACCATAATTGAAATCTACATTCCACGCATGAAGAGGATTTTCATCGCGTGCTGACGCACTCCAGTATGGTGCTGGTAGCGTGTCAGGGAAAGCATCTTGATTAATAGTAGGGCGCCTAAAGCCGCTTTCACATGACTCCTGCAAAGGGGGCGGGGAAGTCCCATTTTCTCCACAATCAACCAACGCCTGTAACTCATCCCGAGTTGGCAACCGCCAATCATCGAACCCTGCAACATCACTTTTTACAGTTAAAGCATCCTCCCAAGAGTATACCTTCATCGGCCCAATACACCTCCTCCCATCCCAATTTTTTCCGACA
>JADFYS010000263.1 GCA_015232955.1 Gammaproteobacteria bacterium | reverse complement strand
CTTCCCAGTCATCGGATATCATCACCAGTACAAAGTCATCTCCGCCGACATGACCGACAAAATCGGATTCGGGATTACAGTGGGTACTGAGGAGCGAGGCGGTACCTTTGATCACCTCATCGCCCATGGCGTAGCCGTAGACATCATTAAACGGCTTAAAATTGTCGAGATCGACATAGACCACGACGAATTCGTGGTTCAGGGCGAGATATTCGTTGAGGAGATCATTAATCGGGATATTGCCAGGGAGACCGGTGAGGGGGTTGGCATAACGGGCGTTCTGTATTTGGCGGGCGGTGATTACCCGCAGGAGATCGACAATGTGACCGATGCCGACATATTTGCCGTTACGGACGATAAGAAAGTCCTGCTGGGTGTTTAACTCCATCTGGCTGGTGAGGTTCTGACTCACCTGTTCCAGTGGGAGATCGATCTCGATGGTGATGGGGTTGTGCTCCATAAAGAAGCTGATCGGTTTCTTGCCGTAGAGATCCCGGCCATAGCGGTAGAGAAAGAGATCCATAAAGCCGACGCGACGGATAACGCCAACGGCGCAGCCACCATCCACGACGGGAAGCGTCTGTAGGCGGGGGATGGTCTGAAAGATATCCCCCACCACCTCTACGGTCGCATCGGGTGAGACCGCCGGGACCTCATCAAGAAGTGAGGCAGCGGTATTTTTCGGAAGCTGGTTTACCTCGTAACGCTCTCCCCTTATTTTGGTCACCTTTTTGGAGGGGACGGTTTTTGGTTTATTGGCCGCCTTACCCATGAGTGGACCTGACATCAGGTGGATGCCGAGGGATTCGAGGGTGTTGTACTCCTCCTCCTCTTCGACGCCGGAGGCGACCACCTGTGCATCATTACTGCGGCTGGCGTCGATTACGGTGCGAATAAAGCTCTGGTGGTGAAGATCTCCGCGAATTCCCTCGGTGAGGGAGCGATCAAGAATGACCAGCTTCGGCTGAAGCAGGGTTAGCGGTTTGATGGCGCCGGAGCAGCTACCAAAATGGTCAATAGAGAAGTGGATCCCCTTTTGACGGAAGGTGTCGAGTGTTGGGATGATGGTGTGAGAGAACTGGAGCAGGGGGCATTCGGAAAGTTGGAGAAGGATCCGATTACTCTCCAGTTTGTGGGTTTTTAGCAGATCTTTGACCGCGTCAACCGTAAAGCCAGGATCCTGGAGGACGGTGATGGGCACAGGGATAATGAGTCTTCCCGGCAGAGAGCGGTGGGTAAACTGTTTAATCATCACCTCTGCCGCAGCAAGCTGGAGATCAGCGCAACGCCTGAGGCGGAGGGCGGTGAGGTAGAGCATTTGGGGGTTGAAGAGGGGAGAGTCATCCGGTCCGGTGGTCAGCCCTTCGTAACCACAGACCTCCTCTTCCCAGATGTTGACGATGGCAGAGAAGATCGGTTTTAGATCTCTGTCGGCAATAATCTGGTCCAGTTTTTTGATGTTTTTTTCATCAAGGTATTCGAGAATATTGGCCGAAAGGGTTTCGGAGATGCGGTGTACCGATTCACTGAAGGGTAGTTTGTGAAGTGTCATAACGATCTCCTTGTTGTGGGGGGAGAGTTGTAACCCCCTCCCTGAGTTGCCGCAGTGAAGTTTCCACTACCGTAAACTGCTGTTGCAGTTGTTCAATAACTTGTGGACACCATCTCTCTTTTCGCCCGGCGTGCTCTATCTCTTTACAGATCCTGGCAAAGTGGTTTGCCCCCAGCAGTTGACTGGATGATTTCAGGGAGTGGGCGGTACGCCAACACCGTTCATACTCCCCTCGGTTGGCCGTTTCGATGATGGTGGCTACCTGCTGCGGTGCGGTAGATAGATAGAGGTCGATCATTCGCAGAAGGGTTACGCTCTCTCCGCCGGGATCAATCTGCCGCAGTTGATCGATGGCGTGTTTTTCGAGAACACTACCATTACGCCTTTTTTTTGGTCCCGACTCTGCTGTAGTGGTGTGGTGAGGGGCAACAATATCTCCGCCACCCACCCAGCGCCGGAGCAGCTGATTGAGCTGGACCAGAGTGAATGGCTTGGTGAGATAATCGTCCATCCCGGCGGCATAGCAGTCGTCGATGATTGCCCCCACCGCATGGGCGGTCAGGGCGACAATGGGGGTTTTTTCCTGTTGCCGTTCTGTTTCGAGTTTGCGGATCTGACGGGTTGCATCCAGACCATCGAGCTGAGGCATACTGCAGTCCATCAGAATGAGATCGAACCGCTCTGCGCTGAAGCGTTCCACTGCCTCCAGACCGTTGCAGGCTTTACTGATTTCGCATCCGAAGAGGTGGAGGGTAGTCACCGCCACCTCCATATTGACCAGATTATCCTCGGCGATAAGGATTCTCGCGTTGAAGTGGTGAAACTCCTCTTTTTGGGGCATAGTCGATTGTGGTGAGTGGGGGAGATCTTCGCGATTGCCGGGACGGGCCGCTATGGTGAACCAGAAGCGGGAGCCTTTGCCGGGGCTGCTCTCGAAACTGATCTCCCCCCCCATCGCCTCGACCAGGGTTTTAGAGATGGCGAGACCAAGGCCGGTACCGCCACTGGTCCACTGTTCGCCTTCATGGGCCTGAAAGAAGGCGGAGAAGAGCCTCTCCTGCTGCTCCTCCTTTATGCCGATCCCTTCATCGCGAACCTCAAAATAGAGGCAGTCGCGGACATTACAGTGTCTCCGTTCGGCAGTCACGGTAATCGTCCCGTGCTCACTAAATTTGATCGCATTGCCTAGCAGGTTGTAGAGTACCTGGTTGAGGCGGTGGTGATCGCCCCAGAGCACCTCTGGAAACTGGTTGGTAATATTTAGCTCTATGGCCAGAGACTTCTGTTGCAGCTTTTCGTGAAATAGCTCCTGGAGATCATTAAAGATCTCCCGCGGTGAGAAGGGGCGGTTCTCCAGCTTCATCTTTCCGGCCTCGAGTTTAGAGAAGTCGAGGATGTCATTGATGATGGTGAGCAGGGTCTCACCGGAGCGCTTTATGGTTTCGGTAAAGTGGCGCTGTTCATGGTCGAGTGAGGTTCGAAGAAGTAACTCCACCATCCCCAGTACCCCGTTCATCGGGGTGCGAATCTCGTGACTCATCTTCGCCAGAAATTCGCTTTTGCTCTGTGACGCCTTCTCTGCCACCACTTTTGCCTGTAACAGCTCCTCGGAGCGGCTGGCGATCTTCTCCTCCAGTTGATCCCGCAGCAGGCGAAGTTCATGTTGGGCCTGTTTGCGCACCTCCACCTCCCGCTGTAACTGCTCCTTGTGGATTGATGAGTGGAGAGAGGCGGAAAGGCGCTCAAAAACGGTGGTAAGTGAAAGTCGTAACGACTCGCTAAACAGATCATCCTTGCGTACAAGGGTGATAAAGCCGAAGCGGGGGAGGGTGAAGGTGTAGTAATAGACGCTATTGGACTCGAACGGGGTGTGGATGGGATGCGAACTCTTGTCGAGAATCTCGTCTCTGAACTGCTCCAGTTCTCTGGTGAGATGGGGAGGAGGCTCCACCGAAGGGTAGGAGACATCGGTGAGGGGTTGCAGGCGAGAGGCGAGTTCTTCGTGATTGGCCTCGAGTGAGGTAATCTCTTTATAAGCGTCGAACAGACCGTGAATGTAGACTGCGCTGAGATCCAGGTGTTGCT
>JADFYS010000262.1 GCA_015232955.1 Gammaproteobacteria bacterium | reverse complement strand
TCACCTACGCCATTCAGTCGCTGTGCGAGGTGGGGAGTAATATTGTCAGCACCAGCCAGCTCTACGGCGGGACTTATAATCTCTTTGCCCACACCTTCCCCCGACAGGGGATAGAGGTGCGGATGTGTTCGGCAGCCGATTACGAAGGTTTTGAACAGGCGATTGATGCCAATACCCGAGCCCTGTTTTGTGAGTCCATAGGTAATCCGGCGGGAAATGTGGTCGATATCGAGCGACTGGCGGAGATCGCCCACCGACACGGGGTGCCACTAATGGTGGATAATACGGTTGCGACCCCTTTTCTCTGCCGCCCCTTTACCCAGGGTGCCGATATTGTCATTCACTCGCTGACCAAGTATATCGGTGGTCACGGTACCACCCTTGGCGGGGTTATTATCGATTCGGGTAAATTTGACTGGGTGGCAAATCGGGAGCGTTTCCCGATGCTTAATGAACCGGATCCCTCCTACCACGGCGTGGTCTATACCGAGGCGTTGGGAGAGGCGGCCTATATCGGTCGCTGCCGGGTGGTGCCGTTACGCAATACCGGGGCAGCTCTTGCGCCACATAGCGCCTTTTTGCTGCTTCAGGGGCTGGAGACTCTGGGGCTGCGCATCGAACGCCACTGCAGCAATAGCGAACAGTTGGCGCGTTACCTTGAGCGACATCCCAAGGTCAATTGGGTCAATTATGCCGCCCTGGAAGAGAGTCCCTACTATGAGCTGTGCCAACGGGTGACGGCGGGCCGGGCATCGGGGATCCTCAGTTTTGGTATCCATGGTGGCGCCGAGGCGGGTTCCCGTTTTATCGATGCGCTGGAGATGATCCTCCGTCTGGTCAATATCGGTGATGCCAAATCCCTCGCCTGTCATCCCGCCTCCACCACCCATCGTCAACTCAACGAGCGGGAGTTGGCTGCCGCCGGGGTCTCCTCGGATCTGATTCGACTCTCGGTCGGGATCGAGGATATTGAGGACATTATTGCCGATGTCGCACAGGCTCTGGATCGGGTCTAGGGGGCGGATTGATGGCGGAGAACACTTATAGTCAGGATCTGGGAGATGGGATTACCCTTATCGATGCCCAGTATCACCGCCCCCGACTTGCCGGCTGCTATCTGCTGCAGCAGGGGGAGGAGGTGGCGATTATCGAAAGTGGCACCGCCTACACGCTGCCCCATCTGCAGCAGGTGATGCGCGACAAGGGGATTGCGCCGCAGCAGGTGCGCTATATCATCCCTACCCATGTCCATCTGGATCACGCTGGTGGCGTCGGTCAACTGCTGGCGTGGTGCCCACAGGCGAAGGTGGTGGTTCACCCTTACGGTTCGCGTCACCTGATTGATCCGCAGAAGTTGATCGCAGGAACCATCGCCGTCTACGGAGAGGAGAACTACAAACGGCTCTATCGCGAGCTGCAGCCGGTGGCGGCAGCGCGGGTGATGGAGAGTCGAGATGGTCAGTGTCTCGATCTCGCCGGACGGCAGCTACAGCTAATTGATGCCCCGGGGCACGCCCGCCATCACCATCTGCTCTGGGATGAGCAGAGTCAGGGGCTATTTAGCGGGGATACCTTTGGCCTTGGTTACCCGGAGCTGCGCCGTGGAGGAGAGCAGTTGATGATCTTGCCGACCACTCCGGTTCAGTTTGATCCCGATGCGTGGCGGCGGACACTTCAATCGATAATGACACTCCAACCCAAAGTGATCTATCTCACCCATTTTGGGGCGGTAGAGGATCCGACACCACTGCAGGCGCAGCTGCTACAGCAGATCGATGACTATGTTGCTCTCGCCACCAGAGGGGGGGAGGTGAGCGAGATGCAGGCGGAGCTTTTTGACTACTTCTACCGCAAGGTGGTGGCGATGGGGCTGGGATTTGAACGGGGGGCGCTACAACAGCTCATCGGCCCGGATCTCGGTCTCTGTGCTCAAGGGTTGCAGGTGTGGAGAGCGCGAGAGGAGGGGTGATCTCTCCCTCCTGCCTTAGGATGATCCCTCTGCGGTGCTGGCTGCTCTTGACAGCACTGCTCTTCCTCTCTTCCACTCTCGCTGCAGAGGTGTGTTCAGGGCTGGAGGAGATCGAGATGGTCACGGGATTTCCGGAGCCGAGAGTCGCCCTGGTGGTGGGCAATAGCGCCTATCAGTCGCCGCTCTCCCCTCTGCCCAACGCCGTGAATGATGCCGAAGATCTGGCGCGGCTGCTGCGTCAGCTCGGATTTGAGGTGATCTGTGGGCTAAACCTCAATCGTGATGAGATGATGCACCTGCTGGACCGCCTACAGCGGGCAACGGATCGTCTTAACAGCAGTGCGGTGAGTCTCTTCTACTATGCGGGGCACGGTGCGCAGATTGCAGGGGAGAACTACATCATCCCTCTCGCCACCCGTCTGCGTCAACCCGAGTCGTTTGAGAGCGAAGTGATTAACCTCGATCGCGTGATGCAGGGGATGACCCGAGCTCGCAACCATGAAGGCTCCCGTTTTCTCATTCTCGACGCCTGTCGCGATAATCCGCTGGGAGAGGGGTGGGGGCAGCCGACCCCTGACTACCGCTCCCGAGGTCTCTACTGGGTCTTCGGTACCGGTTACAACAGTTATGCCTGGGATGGTGGTGGCCGAAACGGCCTCTTTACCCGACAGCTACTGGCTCACCTCCCCACTCCCGGGGCAACCTTTGAACAGGTACTGAAAAAGGTGACCGCAGCGGTAGATTTTGAGAGTGGAGGGCGACAGGTTCCAGAGACGGGGGGATCGCTGATTCGTGACTTCTCGTTTATTCCCGGAGATGCGGTGGTGATTGAGACGGTCTATCAGATCCCACCGCTATGGCTGGAGTGGCTGCCGCTGTTAGCCGTCGTGTTACTTCCCCCCCTTTTCTGGTTGCTGTTTCGGAGTTGGCGGGGGTGGCGTCAGGGTGGGGGCGGGTTGAAGCTCTCGTGGCGTAGTGTTGTCAGAAACGGTCTGTTGCTAATCCTCTTTCTGCTGGCGCTGGCGGTGATCCTCTACACCCCTCCGCTGGAGAGTCCGGCACCGGAAACGGGTGGGGGCGAAGAGGCGGTTCAGGAAGCAGCAAAAGAGGATGAGGCGAAGGTTCTTCTCTTTGGTCCCGAACGGCAGCTCGCGCTCTGTCAGATCCATCTTCGTGCCAACCGTCTGGTGGGGGCGATGGGAGGGGATGCTCTGGAGTGTTACCATACAGTTCTGGAGCATGATCCCGAGAATCTCACTGCGCTGGCAGGGGTCAACACCATTATCGATCGCCTTGCCGAGATGGCACTGGCGGCAATCACTGCCGGGAGAGAGGGGGAGGGCGGACGACTGCTGGATCAGATGCGTCAGGTCAACCCTCGCAGCGGTCGGATCGCTGAGGTCGAACTCAAACTGGAGCAGCAGCAGGCCTTGATCGGGGTGATGATGACGGTGGAAGGGGGGTGTTTTCTCAGTGGTAGCCCCAGCTATGAGACGGGACGGCAGCGGGATGAGCTGCAGAAACGACACTGTGTCGATGACTTTGAGATCGCAACCACAGAGGTGACTCAGGGGCAGTGGCAGGCGGTGATGGGAGAAAATCCCGCCCACTATCGGGGATCGTCAGCGTTGCCGCTAGAGGGGATCAGCTGGCTCGAGGCGCAGCAGTTT
>JADFYS010000261.1 GCA_015232955.1 Gammaproteobacteria bacterium | reverse complement strand
AAAGAAGGGTTGAAGGGTGAGAATTAAGTGTATTTAGTAAACTGTCACCGTAATTCTAAGTGTATTTAGTAAACTGTCACCGTAATTTAAACTGTCACCGTAATTCCATCGCCGATCCGACCTATATCAACGCCTCCAGTGGAATGGTGATGCCGAGCGTCGCCAACAGCCAACCGAAGATCATTCCGTAGCGGGGGCACCTCGCGCTACCCAAGAGACCAGCGCCGCCGCCTCTCCCCTCTCCAGCGTGGCGTAGACCGTGGCGTGAAAGTTATAGGCGGTGTGGCACTGCTGCTGTTGGCCTATCTGCGCCGCATACTCTTCGATCAGGCTCCCTACCAGCGTCGAGCGGAGGGGATCTCCGGGCAAGAGCAGGGGGAGTTGGTTGCAATCACCACTACGGAGATCTCGCCAGAGGGGGTAGTCATCGGCCACCCGCTTCTGCCGCAACTGCTGGAGAAAACCGTCCCGCTGCGAGAGATCCGGGCCATGTTCGCTGCCATCTGCCGCCTCGGGTGAGTGACAGTTCAAACCGCACCCTGAAAGCGTTCTCTCCCACAGGGCGGCAAAGGTCGGAGCCAGAGGCGCCTCTCCCCGAGCAGTCAGTGAAGGCGCTGCTTCAACTTTAAATGCCACCTCGCGGTCGATCCCCAGTGAGAGGGGAATTAAAGCAAAGCAGAGAAAGAGTAGAGTGAGAAGTACGCCACTCCCAATTCGGGCTAACCATCGTTGTCTCTCCATCTACATGGCCTCAATATCTGCGGTTACGGGAGCGGGTTGGGGGATGATACGCCGCTCCTCGGTTTGCAATTTGGGGATCTCTCTGCCCACTGCGGCATAGAGATAGGTGGGATCACAGATGACATACCGCTTCCCTTGGTAGATGAGCGAACGCCCCTCCACCTCGCTCGAAAAGTGAACTGCAGTGGCCATATGTCCCGGATAGTGGATTCCCACCACCTCCAGCCCAAGGATATGGCGTACCAGATAGCTAAAGAGAACCGCCCGATCCTCACAATCGGATCCCGCTGCGATTAGGGTCTGATCGGCAAAGAGGTAACGCTCTTCGCCGAACTGCTCCTCATCCCGCTGGTAGTTAAAAGCGGTCTGGACAAAACGCAACAGCAGTGAGACTGCCGCCTCCTCCGTCATTCCTGCAACTATCGACGACAGCTGCTGACGCACCTCCTCCACCGTTGGCGATCCCATCTCGGCCGAAAAGAGGAGATCAAAATCGACCCGAGGATAGGTAGCCAAAAAGTCGAGCAGTCTCTGGCTGTGACGGGTATGGATCCGATAGCGCTCACCGGCGTAGCGAAAATCGAGATCCGCCTGCAGCAGCCTATCGTGACGGAGTTGGGGTAGCCGCTCCAGCCCGAGATCAAAATGCCGCGTCGCCAGAGCAAAGTCACCTTCGTAGATGCGCAGTCTCTGGGGGTACGCCTCTCCCTTACTATCGAGAAGAGAGATGTTGTAGTAACGCTGCTTATCTACCTCATAAAAGGGGAGATCATAGAGCCGACTCGCCATCGCGGTGAGGAGATAGAGATCATCCCCCCTGTAGCCCAGTTTGGTACGGAGCCCACTCTGATTGAGGAGAAACCAGGCGTAGCCCCGAGCATCCACCGCGCGCGGATAGAGGGCTTCACTCAACCGGTTCACCAGCAGTAGATAACCCCAGTCGTTGAGTTGTAGCAGCGTTCGGATCTGCTGCAGCCGCTGGAGGGTGGGAAGGTAAGAGAGGCGGCTCTGCCTCTGCCACAACCCCCCCAGTTGATGATGGTTCAAAGGGAGAGCAAGCGTCTGCGCTTCTGCCTCTGCGACATAGGGAATGGTCAGTAGTGAGCCGAAAAAGGGGATCTCGACCACGCGCCACCCCTGCTGTTGCGTCAGTGGCGGGAGTTGCGTTGCCGGATCGCTATCTTGAAGCGTAGTCGCGATACTCTCCACTTTAGAGTAAAGCGATCCCGTCTCTTGCTGCGCGGTGCGCTCTGAGGCAGCTGACGCCAGCTGCGGCTGCAGTTCACGATCCGCCCCGTGCAGCGCATCTGACCCTTCCGGCGGCACAAGTGCGCTAACCGGGAGCTTCTGCTGTAGATAGTGCTTCTCCCCCCGAAATGCGGCAAACTCCTGCCACTGCCGCTGTAACCATCGTGAAAATTGACGGTTCTGAGCCTGAAGATAGGCGTCATACTCCCCCTGACTCTGGGCCAGATAGCGCAGATAGTCGGCTCGATCCCCATCTACCCCAAATGCGTAACCAGAGGAGAGAAGCAGCAACAGAGCAGATAGCGCTTGTTTCAAAGTTGGACACCGTGAAGGGTGGGGATAGTTCCACATTTTATGGCAATTGTTCAACAGGTAAGTTTGATCTCCAGGTAGCGGAGATCCCCACCCTTAACTTAATGACATTGGTGACGCCACGCCGATTTATGCAAGGTCAGCATGGGGTAAGCTTGCTCGTATATCCGGGAATCCTTGCAACAGAATCATATCGTTTTGATAATTGCGGTAAGACAAAAAAATATACTCATTCCAATAGTTTCGACTCAACCCATATTTCATCAGTAGGCCGTAAGCAAGTTCCCTGGTCTCTGCTTTTATTTTGGGCAGAGTTCTTGAAAAGTAGGCCAGCCACTCATTCTCAACCAAGGGGTAAAATCCGCGCTCAGGGATATATCTTCCAAGCACATATGGGGTCGTAAAAACCACTGAATAATCGAGTACTTCACTCTGAATCGGGGGTGGTAATACCCGGGCAAACCAGATCTCCCCCTGAACACCGAGATAACCCGCAGGTGAAATGGCTTTAATCTCTTGGTTGGTGATCAATTCACGCAACAATACAAACTTGCCTGAAACCCCTTCATGACGATAGATCCCCATCCTGGACGCTTGCATCGTCTCGAACAACGAAGTCAGCCCTTCATCCACTTTTTGAAATTTACAGAGATCTGTCACTATCGTACAAAACGACTCTTTCTTGGCACCAGAAGAGCAGAGGTCAAAGGTTGACCAACTAAAAAAATATGAGTAGGTTAGAGGACTCATCGGCGGACCCGATGGTAGATACTCATCCTCAGCATTTTCATAAGCATAGGCTAACTTTCGAAGCGCCGGAATGACGAGAATCTGTTCGACAAGTATCGAGAGTTGATTCTGTCCAAATACATATAGCCAATGAAGCGGGTCATATTCCGAGAGTTTGCTGTTAGAGATTACCGAGGTTTGAAGCGATTCAGCGTTCATTTTAGCCTCTCTCCAGTCGGCCATATTGATCACTTTTTGCGCAAGATGTTGACGATATGCCGCGATAACCTTCCTCGCTATCGGCCCTCTTCCATAACGCTCCTTATTCGTCGCATTTGACTTGTTCTTCATTGGTAACTCTCTACTATTGATGATATTGGATGATATTTATACCCAAGAACCCTGGAAACGCTGGATTCCAACTCTCTGGGGTATATAACCTGCAGCCGTCTCTCCCGGATACCCCTTTCCATGTTTGGGGAGGGGCTACTGCCCGCTCTCTTCCACCTGTTGCAGATGGCCAATGATGGTCGAAAAACACGCTTTAGCCGCTGCCACCAGTGGCAGGTACTCCGCCTCGGTCAATCGTTGGTGGGTATAGTCCCAGAAG
>JADFYS010000260.1 GCA_015232955.1 Gammaproteobacteria bacterium | reverse complement strand
ATTCTAATGGCAATAGTGGTCACCCCCTTTGGGGTCATTGCCGCGGTCTACCTCAAGGAGTATGCGGATCAAGGGGTGCTGACCCGCCTCATCCGGATAGCAGTCAATAATCTTGCCGGTGTCCCCTCCATTGACTACGGGGTATTTGGTCTGGGCTTTTTTGTCTACTTTATGGGACAAAATATCGACGCTCTCTTCTATCCTGAGGCGCTCCCCTCCCCCACCTTCGGTACGCCGGGAATACTCTGGTCGTCGCTGACCCTGGCAATTCTGACCCTGCCGGTGGTGATCGTCTCTACCGAAGAGGGGCTATCCCGTATTCCGAGCCAGATTCGGGAAGGGAGTCTTGCCCTTGGGGCCACCAAAATTGAGACCCTGTGGCGTACCGTACTGCCGATGGCAAGTCCGGCGATGATGACCGGTCTGATTCTGGCGGTCGCCCGCGCTGCCGGGGAGGTGGCGCCGTTAATGTTGGTGGGGGTAGTCAAACTGGCGCCAACCCTGCCGCTGGATGGTAACTCCCCTTTTCTCCATCTTGATCGCAAGTTTATGCATCTCGGTTTTCACATTTACGATGTTGGCTTCCAGAGTCCCAATGTTGAGGCTGCAAGGCCACTGGTCTATGCCACTGCGCTCCTGTTGGTTCTGATCATTATCCTGCTGAATATCACTGCCATCTCTTTTCGTAACCGCCTGCGTGAAAAATATCGCTCTCTTGAACACTAACCGGAAGCCACTGTTATGAATGAAACCACCCTCGACGAGGTATCGAACGCAACCGTGATCACTGCTCAACCGCCCACCACAAAGCCTGCAGAGAAGTCGGGGCTGAACAATCTCGAAGATGAACGAATCTGTCTTGAGGTTAAGGATCTCAATCTCTACTACGGAGAGAAACGGGCGCTCAACAAGATCAATATGTTGATCCCCGAAAAAAAGGTGACCGCCTTTATCGGCCCGTCAGGTTGTGGTAAATCGACCCTGCTCCGCTGTTTTAACCGGATGAATGATCTGGTAGACGGCTGCCGCATTGAGGGAGAGATCGCCCTCGAAGGGAGCAATATTTTTGATCCCAAGGTCAATGTTGCCGAGCTGCGTCGCCATGTCGGAATGGTGTTTCAGAAGCCAAACCCCTTCCCGAAATCCATTTATGAAAATGTCGCCTACGGTCTCCGTCTTCAGGGACAGAATAGTAAAAAAGAGCTGGATCTCATTATCGAGAAGTCACTCAAACAGGCCGCCCTCTGGGATGAGGTCAAAAACCGTCTCAACGACAGCGCCTTCGGTCTCTCCGGAGGTCAGCAGCAACGGCTGGTGATCGCCCGTGCGATTGCCATTCAACCGCAGGTACTGCTTCTTGATGAACCTGCATCGGCTCTTGACCCGATCTCGACCCTGAAAATTGAAGAGTTGGTCCACGAACTCAAGGATGACTTTACCATTGTGATTGTGACCCACAATATGCAGCAAGCGGCACGGGTTTCGGACTACACCGCTTTTATGTATGTGGGTGACTTAATCGAGTTTGGCTCTACCGATAACATCTTCACCAACCCACGACAGAAGCAGACCGAAGATTACATCACCGGTCGTTACGGATAATCCTGCCTCTCTCCCCTTCTGACCAACGGAGTCTCGTATGAACAGTTCCTCCTTCTCACACCATATCTCAAAAAAATATAACCATGAACTCGAGGAGATTCGTACCCAGGTCTCACAGATGGGGGGACTGGTCCAGAAACAGACCCTCGATGCCGTCAACGCCATGCTCTACGGCGATACCAAACTGGCAGAGGATGTGATTACCCAAGACCACACCGTCAACCGCTATGAGGTGACCATAGACGAGGAGTGCACCCGAATACTCGCCCTGCGTCAACCGACAGCGGGAGATCTTAGACTGGTGATTGCGATGATAAAATCGATTACAGATTTAGAGAGAATCGGTGATCAAGCTGGGCGGATCGCCCACTTCGCCATTCGCATGGGCCATAGCAGAAACAATCAGCAAGACTACTACCTCAAACTGAACCATCTCTCTGAGCGGGTCAATTTGGTGCTGGAAAAGACACTGCAATCACTGTTACGACTCGATACCGAACTCGCCATTAGTGTAGTCAAGATGGATGCATCCATAGATAACGAATATGACTCCATCATGCGTCAACTAAGCACCTATATGATGGAAGATCCGCGCAATATCAGCCATGTTCTCGACGCAATGTGGGTTGCCCGTGCCTTGGAGAGAATTGGCGATCACGCCCAGAATATCTGTGAGTATGTGATCTACCTTGTAAAAGGTAAAAATATCCGCCATGTAGCAATTGACGAAAAAGAGCGAGCGGCATCAGGCGACTCCTGAAATGGTTTATCCTCCTTGCAGTTTCCCCTACGGCAAGAGAGAATATTCAAATAATTGGGGGTATCAATATTGACACTACAATGAGGGGAAGAAATTAACGATGGAACTGAATAGCAGCCAGCACATCTCACAACGGTTTGACCAAGAGCTAGATGAGATGCGGGGTCGGGTTGTGGTGATGTGCGACCGAGTCAGTAAGCAGCTCTCACAAGCGGTCACTGCCTATATGAATCGTGATGAAATTACTGCAGATTGTGTTATTCAAAACGATCAAGAGATAAATGAACTTCAGATGAAGGTCGATGAAGAGTGCAGCCTTATTATCGCCCGCCACCAACCTACTGCCAGTGATCTTCGGCTGGTGATTGGGGTTACCCGCATTATCAGCGATCTTGAGCGGATCGGTGATCAGGCGAAGAAGATAGCCAAGAAGGCCATCGCCCACCACTACTCTCCTGCACTCGCACAACAGCATTCAGCACCGCTCTCTGAGCTGACCACCGAGACCGAAAGAGCGCTGATGACAGCGATCGACACCTTCACCTCTCTGGAAATAGAGAACAGAGATCAGATCGCGGCCCATGATCGCAAGGTTGACCGCGCTTTTTCAGCCTTAATGGAGGCGATTACTTCTACACTTCAGGATAATCAACGCGAGATACGCAGCGCAATCGACATGATGTGGGTCGCCCACTCCCTTGAGAGGATCGGTGATCACAGCCGTAATATCTGCGAGGCTGCGGTCTATATCGTTCGTGGCAAGGATATTCGCCACAGCGAGGAGCAGATAGAGGGTTAATGTCATTAAGTTAAGGGTGGGGATCTCCCCTACCCGATTTGCGGGACGCCGTAAACCCATCCATGGGGGCTTGACGATGGCGTCCATGCCATCGACACCCGTTAATCGGGTAGCGGAGATCCCTTCGCAGTCACTAACTTAATAGCATTGCATAATCATTGTCAGCCGCTTTTCTGCTCAACATCACTCCATTCTCTGCCCTCTTTTCTCGCTCCACCCCACCCTCCGGGAAAACCGTAACCATATTTTATTTTTTTTGTCATCCTCCTGTCATATCAAAGCGCTTAAATACACCACCTCTGCCAATAGCGTCCTAAATAATCCTAAAATCCGCAGTTGACCGCTACACATATCCATCAACATAATGATTATGCAATGAAATTCACAATATTTCAGCTTCACCTATTGGGTGAACCCCGCTACACCGCGAATGCCGCATTTGTGGCGGCGCATTGCGGCGTTACAACTCCTTGCAATAGACAGAAAATTGCTCC